>NZ_NNRN01000061.1:0-13022 GCF_002252535.1 Brucella lupini | reverse complement strand
TATCAGGCCACGCTGGGTCAGTTCTCAGTGGCAATCAACAGTCAGGCGGTGAAAACCCGCGGATGAGAGTATGATAACCATCGGTTCAGACTGTCATCTCCAGCACCGTGCACAGGCTACATCAAATTGACACCCCGTGGGAGCGGGGTAGATTAAATGTGTCCGGAAAACCTAAATCGCTCATGAGAGAGGGTGTCATTTCGCCCCCTACCTGAACCGACCCCAAAGTGCGCGCGATCAAATCGGAATGATGCGCGCCATCAGATTGGAATACGTGCGCGCGATCGTCGGAATCCGCAAGGCGATGTGGACAGTGCTGATAACACTATCCATGAGTGGTCGTATCGGGTGGCAATGACGCGGTTGATATTTAGTCCGCCAAACATCCGTTCGATTAAGTTGTGCTGTTTGTACAGCATGCGATCATCTTCAATCTTCACGCGGCGCTTTCATCTACCAGGAATGATGGGCTTGATATTGCGACAGTCAAGTTCACCACGAATAGCATATGTGTCATCACCCTTGTACTCAAGAAGCCTCTGTGGCGTTCAATTGGGTAAGCCGATCAAAGTCTCATAAGACATGCAATCTAAGCTTGACTTTGTACATTGTACTGCGAAGCAGAGTGCCAGAGCCATGCGTTTTAGTCGCCCTGTTGGTATATTAGGAGCACCTCGGTTTGACGTGGAGTGTCGATAAATCCAGGGCACTTACGCGGTGTCGCTTTCAGATTATTGGCGAGGGCCGTCAAATGCGCCTGACTGACCTTCGCCAAGTCAGTATTGCCGAGGAAGTACGACTGAATGTGCTTTTCGATGTTCTCAATTGCACACTTCTGCCATGATAAGTTTGGATCGCTAAGCCAGCTTCTCGTCGCAAGCAGCAGTTTAAGCACTTGGGGCATAGCGGCGTCCAAGGTTAAGAACTACTCCATTCAAATCGAATTTTTGGCAAAATAAACTGCTTATCGCTGTATAAATCGAAAGCAGTATTTCTGCTTTGGCAATGCAAGGCTTTAATCAGGTGCAGGTCAGTCAGTTGCGTTTACCCAGGCCGCTGGTGGTTCTGTCGGCACCTCCTGGCCCAGCGTCTCATAGATTTTGCCAAGGATGTGACGCCCGTGGGAGACGAGGTCCTCTCTTATTGCGTTGCGTGCACCAAGACTATCCTTTGCCCGAATGGCAGCAATCATCTTATAATGAGGATGTCTTAGTCCCAGCTTGGGCGCATCATCAGTGTGCAGAAACCTAAGCGAAGGTCCACACAGCAACCAAAGTGAACGCAACAGGCCTTCTAAAACAGGCATGTTCGCACTACTGATCACAGCGAAATGGAACTGCTCATTGATTTCCAGTGCAAGATGCGTCAATCCTTTCGTGCGTGCGTCCTCCAGTTGCTCGTGAAGTACTTCCAGCTCCCGTGCCGCCGCCTCGCCCCCTACAGCAGCGGCATATGATGCCGCCCTACCCTCGAGGTCAATGCGTAATGAGATAATCTCGATGAATCGAACAGGATCGGGTTCTGGTAGGGCTGCGGCACCCCGCTCGTCCATGACCAGAATGCCGTCCGACATCAACCGGTGTACGGCATCTCGCACAGGAGTGGGACTAACGCCCATCTCTTCAGCCAAAGTGCGATAGATAAGCTTTTGCCCCGGAGCGAGTTGACCGCTCATGATCGCGACCCGTAACCGAACATAAATCTTGTCCGCCAAGCTTTCATGATGGATTGTGCCTAAGAGCACATCTGGACTGGAGCTTGTTTTCTGCACATAACACCTGCTTGATTGTGTTTGAAGTCGCAAGCGTTAAAATCCTAACGCGCCCACTTCAACCAATATGGGCTGTAGATAACATTTGTTCCCGCCCACGAATAGCGGCTGCGCGAACTTTATAAGACTAAACGATAAGTTTCGACCGCTGTATCATGAAATAAGGCCCTTCGCTCATTCACAGAAGCGCCACTTGCAATCCTTTGGAAAGCATTCCAGCAGACTGAGTAAGAGTACGACCCTTTGTCGACCGGGAAGTTGCTTTCAAACATGCAGCGGTCCACCCCCATTAGTTCGATAGCCGTCTCGATCCAAGGTCGCCAATCCTGCGCAAGTTGCAAGGAAGTCGGTGGTCGCTCACCGAGGTGATATCTGCCAAAACCTATCCTCATTCCTAACCCGCCGAGTTTTAGTCGCACATTGGGCATTTCGGCAAGAGAAGCCAATCCCTTGCGCCACTCTGAAAAAACCTCGTCGCGCATCCCCGCATTTGCCCCCGCGCCGATAATTCCACCAAGGTGATCGAGCACCAGCACCACTTCCGGATAAGCCCGGGCGAGTTCGGCAAACTCTGCCAGTTGGGTGTGATAGACCCACGCGTCGAAGCTCACCCCGAACTCCCCAAGCCGCGCAAAACCGGACCTAAAGGCTTGATCGCTCAGCAGCCCAGGCGGAGGCAGGATAGATGTGGTTCTGAATGCCGGATCAGGATGCCAGACCGCGCTCTGGCGAATACCACGAAACCTACCGCCGCCACGTTCGAGGTGCAGTTGCAGCAGTCTGTCTACCTTCTCAGGCGCCATTCGTAAATCAGCATAGCCGATTATACCTGCTGCTATGCGGCAAGTACCGAAATCTCCGCTCTCCGCGACAGCCGCAACCCCGGCAGCGAATTCCGTTTCTCCTGCCGGCCTCAACTCATCGGGACCGAAGCCACGCCACATTGAGCGGCATTCAACAAAAACAGTGGCAACGATGTTGTGGCTAGCCGTAACATCCTCCAGGCACTCATCATACATGTAGCGCCCACGGGAGCCCTGCCACAGATGATGATGCGGATCGATTATAGGCTGATCAGGATCCACTGCGGTTTCGGGCTCCAACGCGAGCCAGTCGGGTCGCACAGCGACATGTAGAGCCGCCTGTTGCGCAGGATCCACCCGTTCGACCTGTTGTTTCTGCGCAAATACGTCGGGGAGATTGCACATGTCAGGCTACCTCAAGCCATTTGCGGCGAATGTCGCTGCGAGTTTCCATTTCTGCGGCGGCTCCGGAGAAGACAATGCTGCCATGACCCATTACCATCACATCGCTGGCAACTCGCATCGCCATGCTCATCTTCTGCTCGACAAGAAGAACGCCCACACCCCGCGCTTGGATATCGTGGATTACATCGGCCACTGTATCGACGATCTTGGGGGCCAGTCCCTCAGTCGGTTCGTCGATCAGGATTACCAGTGGATTGGTTAACAAGCTGCGGCAGATGGTCAGCATCTGTTGTTCACCGCCAGACATGAGCCCAGCCAGTTGATTACGCCGTTCCTGCAATCGGGGGAAATATGCGAACATGTCTTCACGGGTCCATTGAGGTGAACCCACTACACCGGGTTGAACGCCCATAGTCAGGTTCTCGTCCACTGTCAGATTAGCAAAAACCTGACGCTCTTCAGGAACGTAGGCGAGTCCCGCTTTGCAGATTCGGTCTGCCTGAGAATTTCTTATCTCACGTCCTGCAAGCAGGATCGAGCCGTGAGATGGCGCTAAAAGTCCCATCATCGCCTTGAGTAAAGTCGATCGCCCCGAGCCATTGCGCCCCAGAAGCGCAGTTACGTTCGGCGTTGGCATGGTGAAATTGACGCCATGCAGAATATGGCTCTTATCGTAAAATGCATGGAGTCCGCTGACTTTAAGAAGCATCAGATCACCCCCTCCCCTAAATAAGCTGTTTGAACCTCCCGGTCGGTGCGCACCTCTTCAGGCGTGCCAGTCGCAACGATACGGCCATACACCAAAACCGAAACCTGATCGCAGATGCCGAAAACCACATCCATGTCATGCTCGACCATTATCAGCGTTCGCCCCTCGGTCAAGCGCCTGATTAGAGCAACCATGAAGGCAGTATCCTCACGCGACATTCCCGCAGTTGGCTCATCCAACAGGACGACCGCAGGATCGGTGGCCAGCGTCATGACGATTTCGAGGGAGCGAAGATGCGAATAGGCAAGGTCTCCCGCAATGGTATCCTTATGCTGAGTCAACCGGACCTCTTCCAACAGGGCCATCGCCTCGTCCCGTAGTGCCGTCATGCGGTTGAGCGGCGTCCACAGATTGAAACGTACCCCATGACGAGCCAAAACACCCATCATAACGTTTTCCAAAACCGTTTGCCGGGAATAGACATTGGTGATCTGAAAAGATCGTGAAAGACCCATTCGGTTAATCGCCGACGGAGACAGGCCCGAGATGCGGCGGCCTTGAAGATAAATTGCACCCTCTGTAGGCAGGAGACCTCCGGAGATCAGGTTGAACAGGGTCGACTTCCCGGCACCGTTCGGACCGATAACGGCATGGCGGGAGCCTCTGGCAACTTTCAGATCTACTCCCTGGATTATCGAGAGGCCACTGAAATTCTTCTTTACCCCCTCAAGGGTTAGAATGGGTTCTGCAGAATTCACGCGTTTTCTCCCTCAGCCACGATTTTGCTTGCGTCGGTGCCCGCCCAAACGACGCGACTAAGCGCGGCAGCATGACGTAACAGCACGATCCCAATGCTCAATGCCACCAACGGCACGCCAACCGTCACCGGAGACAACGGGGACCACGTGCGACCGAACATCTCAAAATCGGGCAGTGTTGCCGCTGACGCTACAGCCATCTTATAGGAAGGCGCAAAAAGGATCTCAATTGTGTGTACGATAAAGATAGTACCGGCTGTGATCAGCACTGCACCAAGCAAGAACTGCACATAAGGCAGGAATAGCCTCCTCCAATCCAACTGATAACGCGCCCGGTAATGGCTTTGCAACACCCCGCCAATCCCCTGCGGCGCGAATAGAATGACCAGCACAAAGATCATTCCCTGATAGAACATCCATGCGGTAGTAGCGTTGGAAACCCAGTAACCGAAAAGGGTGAAAACGATCGCACCGACAGCGGGTCCAAGGAAAATAGAGGTCCCGCCAACGAAGGCATACATCACCGCCTGCGAAGAGGTCTGCATGCCGAATATCGTGAAGTTGGCGGTCTCGCTTGACATCGCCGCCAGCCCGCCCGCCACGCCTGTAAACGCAGACGAGATCGCAAAGATCAGCACTTTACTTCGCTCGGGATTATATCCCATGAAGCGTACACGCTGTTCGCTGTCGCGGATCGAGAGTGTCAGTAGCCCAAAAGGCGTGCGCGTCAGGTAGAAAAGCGCACCGACGGACAGCAAAAGCCAGACAAGCGTGAGGTAGTAGACTTCGAGGGTCGAACCGAAGCTGAAGCCAAGCGACGGCATCCGCATTGACGAAATCCCTGCTTCTCCTCCAAAAAAGCCTGTCCAGCGGGGTGCAATTACGTGTAAAAGTTCTGCCAGAGCAAGCGTTATCAACGAGAAATATGCACCGTTCCTTTTTGTTGCAAAATAGCCAAAAACTAGGCCTGTGATCAACCCTACCAGGCCGCCAAAAGCGGGCAGAAGAACAGTAGGAAAGCCCAGACCGCCTTCGACCGCCTGCATCAGATGAAGCGTACCAAACGCACCCAGGCCAAAAAACGCCGCATGTCCGAAGGACAACATGCCCGCTTGTCCGGCTAGCAGGTTGAACGCGGTCGCGAACAACGCCGCCGTCATTGCTGTGATCAGGGTGAACTGAAGGCCTAGGTTAAGGAAGGGAGGCAGTGCGATCAATACGACAAGCGCTGCAGAAACCACAATAAAAGGAATACGCATCGATCAATTCCTTGCGCCAAGAAGGCCTGCCGGACGAGTCAGCAGAACCAGTAGCATGAGAATGAAGGGTACCGCCCCGGACAGTACTGAGATCGGAACAGTCATTAGCCCGCCAACTTCGTTAGCCCAGTCCCCGAGACCTACACCCGCTGCCAGATCCGCGAGGCGGAAATCAATTCCTACTGTTAGTGAGGTCAGAACGCCAATGCCAAGCGAAGCGATGAGCGATCCGGCCAACGACCCTAGCCCACCGATAACGACGACTACAAATACAATCGCTCCGAGCTCAAGTGCCATATTTGGGTTGGTAGGATAAAAAGCTCCTGCAACGGCACCGGCAAGGCCTGCTAGACCTGCACCTAACCCGAAGACGCCCGTAAAGATTGTTGGCACATCGTGGCCAAGTGCCTGCGCCATAGTCGGTGCGCGCTCGGCCGCCCGCACAATTAGTCCTATGCGTGTATGTCTTAGCAAGAGAAAAAGAATCGTGAACATGGCGATCGCCACGAGCGCAATAAACAGCCGGTAGAATGGATAGCTCATTCCAGACAACGTAAATGCCGAAAAATCCAACGCGGACGGCACAGTGTAGTTCACCGGGAAGTTTCCGAAAAAAAGTTTGATAACCTCGTCGATTACCAGTGCAAGACCAAAAGTGAGTAGCAATTCATGGCCATGACCGAAAAGGTGGACCTTCCGCAACAGAAAACGCTCAATCAACATGCCCATGGACGCAACAAGAATCGTTGCGGCGATCACTCCGGCGACAAAACCAAAACGCCCTGAAATTGCAAAGGCCAAATAGGCACCCAGCATGTAAAAGGAGGCATGAGCAAAATTCAGCACGCCCATCATGCCAAAGATGAGAGTCAGACCTGACGAAATCATGAACAACAAAAGCCCGTAGGCTATTCCATTAAGCAAAGAAAAGAGCATGAAATCCATGCGAAATACCTTTCGTATTGTGGCTACTTCCCCGATTATATTGTGGTGGGATCGGGTTGCGTGAAGCTCATGCCGGTCGCTTCATCAAGCAGCTGGATTGCAATGGATAGATTAGCTGATCGGCCGGTACCCGAGCCACGGGCAAAAAGCCCATATCTGTCCCGTCAACCGGATATTTCGCGCCTCGTCCGACTCGCGATACGACAAGTGGGGTGATAAACTGGTGATCCTCAGCGCGCATTGACTGCAAGCCGTTGTCAGCCATGATCTGCGTAGTTTCCATCGCTTTGCCAATGGCGTTCACATCCACCTTTTCGCCCGCTGGCAGTGAGGCGAGCGCGGCAGCGAGAAAGCCCATGCCCACCGTCGCACCGGTCGCGTTATAGACCGGGTAATCGCCCATTTCGGACTTAAAATCTTCAGCAAATTCTGGGTTCAGTTCGCAGTTCGACAGAGTGGCAACGTAATGGCCTTCGGCTGCGAGGCCTGCATTGCCGATATTGCCTGGCTGATCGAGAAAACAGGTGGCAAAACGAACGTTAAGAGACGCGTCCGCACACGCCTTCATCAGCAGTAGCAGATCGTTCGACCAGTTGCCTGTCATCACCGTATCCGCGCCTGACGCCTTTATCCGTGACGCATACGGAGCAAAGTCCTGAATGCGGTTTACGTCATGCAGTACGGCCCCAACAAGCTCGAAGTCTCCTTTGGCTGACTGAGCCTTGACGCCCGCCTCGAATTCTTGACCCCAGCTGTAATCTTGGTTGATCGCAAATACTTTACTGCCAAGGGTGCCTTCGTCCCGCATCACCCTGGTCAACGCCGCCACCGACATAGAAGCAATTGGAAACATGCGGAAATTGTGGAAATGGCACCGCTCTCCGGTCATCGCCAGCGCACCGCTTCCGACATTTATCAACATCACAGGTCGGTCTGGATTACGCAGGTTATGCTTGCGCGTATCCTCTGAAAGCTGCGCGACGATAGCCGAGGATGATCCCATCACGATCAACTGGCAACCGTCGGACACGGCCTGCTGGAACCGGCTCGACGCGCCACTGGAAGTCCCGCCATTATCATAACTGATGAGCTCTACATTCCGGCCGTTGAAGCCCCCCGCCTGATTAATCTTGCGCCGCCCGTACTCGATACCGTTCAGAAACAACATGCCCGACGAGGCTTGTGGTCCTGAAAGCGATTCAATGACTGCTATCTTCAGCGGTTCCGCAGATTGGCTGGCAGGTACCCGTGTTATACAAGCGAAAGTTAGTATCGCTCCAAGAAATCCACGCCGCGACAGAGCGGCCTGAACATTTGCCATTTTCTTCCTCCCCATGTACTAGAGCCGCTACCGGCACGGCCTCCTGAACCGTGCTGGCAACGTGGATCGTGTCATAATCAGGGTCGTTTCATCCTGCAGGTGTCCTGGACAGGATAGATCAGGTTATCGGGCTCAACCGTGGCGATTGGAAGAAAACCCATATCGGTCCCGTCTGCTTTATATTTCGCGTTTTTGTCTACGCGGGTGACCACCAGTGGCATCAAGAATTGGTGATCCTCAATTCGCACCGATTGTGGCCCATAGGCGCTGTCGTAAGAAAAACCTTCTATTGCTGCCACGATCTCAGCGGGCGCGACATCACCTTCACCCTTCACTGACTGAAGCGCGCGCATAATGAACTCCATTGAGACCGAAGCACTAATGTCGTTGTAAGCCGGATAACGCCCATAAGCCTTGCGATATTCTTCGGCAAAGCTCCCATCGCCAATCTCTGGGCTACCCATCGAAGCGTTATAGTGACCCAACGCAGCAAGCCCCGCATTTGCAAGATTGCCAGGCTGATCAAGGTTCGAAGTCGCAAATCGAGCCGAAAGACCCGCGTCCTTCGTCGCTTTCATCAGCAAAAGCAGGTCATTCGACCAATTTCCTGTGATAACCGTATCGGGTTCAGCAATCTTGATCTTTGCCACGTAGGGGGAAAAGTCCTGTATGCGGTTAACATCGTGCAAAGTTTCGCCAACGATTGTGTACCCGCCGGGACCGGCAAGTTCCTCGGTGGCTTTCTGCCAATCTTGGCCCCAGCTGTAGTCCTGGTTAATGGCGTAGACGCGCCCTTCAAGAGCACCAGAGCCTTTCATCGCATTGACCAGTGCTCCTGCCCACATCGATGGTGTGGGATAAAAGCGAAAGGCGTAGTAATGGCAGCGCTGGCCGGTAAGCTCCATCGCACCAGCACCGACGGTGATGAAGACCTTTTCTTTTCCTGGGTTGCGCATGTTGAACTTGCGGACATCATCAGTCAGTTGGCCGGCGATGGCTGAAGACGCTCCTTGGATTACCAAATCCATATTATCGGAGACAGCCTCCTGAAAGCGTTGCGCTGCGCCGGTGGTTGTGCCAGCACTATCATAGACCTTGAAGGTTATCGGTTCACCTCGAAAGCCACCTTGGCGATTAATCTTGCCGATGACATACTCCAAGCCATTGCGAAACATCTCGCCCGATGAGGCTTGTGATCCCGACATCGTTTCGATCATAGCGATGCGCAGCTCGGCATGGGCGGGGTTCGCAATGGGAATTCCGGCAAACATGACACAGGCCAAAAAGCCTAACGGTGAATAAGCACGTCTGAGCATTCCGCCCTTGTTTCTTTCAGTCATTTCCTCATCCTCCCTCAAGGTTGTGATTGTGAAATATATCTAAAGGATCAGGCCCCCATCGATAACGAGAGTCTGCCCGGTGATCATAGGAGCGCCAAAGCCCAGATATACTATCGTTTCGGCAATATCTTCAGATGTGCAACGCCGCGCAAGGGGAGTGCGCTGGATTGAGGCAGCGCGCTGCTCTTCGGTCCATTCGATCTGCCAGGTACTGTCCACGGCACCGGGTGCAACGGCGTTTATACGGACTTCGGGCGCAAGCGAAAGCGCAAGATGCCGGGTCAGGGTTATGATTCCTGCCTTGCTGGCAGCGTAAGCCATACTTGATCCACGCGATGAGAGCGCTGAGACCGACGCTAGGTTCACCACCGATCCGCATGATGCCCTTAGGTGGGGGCCTGCCGCGCGAGTTAGTCGAAACAACCCCACCAGATTCACGTCAAGCACCTGTTGCCACATAGAATCACTGATAGCATCCAGAGCAGAAGGACTAAGTGCCTTACGCCCGCCTGGGGTACCAGCATTGTTCACCAGAAGGTCCAGCCCTCCCAGCAATTTGACAGCCTCTTCGGCCAGGGCCGCTTCATTACCGTCACCGATCGCGTGCTCGATCGCATGAACGTCGCATCCCTGGTTCCTCAACCGTGCAACCTGATCCGCGCCGGCTGGATCACCAGGTAAATGGTTCAGTACCACTCTGCAGCCGGATCTCGCCAGCCGGTCGACTGTTGCAAGGCCAATTCCCGAGGCACCGCCTGTTACAAGTGCGCGGCGGCCCTCTAGGTCATATGTCAACAAACTTTGTTGCATGATAAATCCTGTCGATCTTTCTTTGATGACGCGGCGGTCAAGGCTTCCAGGCGACCGGAGCGCGTGGCTCGATGTCGGTGATGACATCAAGAACCACCGGCCCGGATGATTGGAACGCGGCTTCGAGTGCAGGCTGCAGATCCTCGGCCCTATCAATGCGATACCCCTCAACTCCGAAATTTTTAGCAATCTGGGCAAAATCGAGTGGTCCGAAGAGGCCCAGTTCTTCAGGCGTGCCCGGGGTATCGCCTTGGATTGTGCGGATATTCTCGATGCTTTGTCCGAAGCCACTATTGTTGTTGATGACGAGAACTAAGGGGATGTTATAGCGTCGAGCGGTTTCCAGCTCCGGCAAATGATAATATAGGCCGCCATCCCCAGTAAAGCACACGACCCGGCGGTCCGGCGCAGCACATTGCGCGCCTAGTGCAGCGGGAAATGACCAGCCTAGCGAACCGGCAGCCCGCATATAAGTCTGACCCGCACCGTTCAACTCAATCCCCGTGCAAGTCCAGATGGACGAGAAGCCTGTGTCGGCTACGACAATCCCGGTCTCCGGTAAGGTTGAGGTAAGGTCGCTGAGTATTGACTCAACACGAATGGGACCGCTGCGATCGGCTGCACGCTTCTGGAAATCTTCACGCCATTCAGCTACCAGATTGGACGCCCATGCGGCAAAAGTCCGCTCGCGTTTGCCAGGCTCTCCTAACAACTCAATTAGCCGCCGCAGGCTGCGTTTTGGATCACCACAAATCCCCAATGTATCTGGATAGTTGCGCCCCAGTTCTGTAGGATCAATATCAAGCTGAACGACGGGCGTCGAGAGCTGCGGCACGCGCCAGTCAAGCGTGACCTGATCGCCTGTACGGCAGCCGATATAGAAGACGACATCAGCAGCACCAACAATCTCGTTAGCCGGCGGTGCAGAGTAGTTGCCAACCGTGCCAACTGACAACGGATGACGGGTTGGTATGATCCCCCGAGCCCCCACAGAGGTTGCAACAGGCACACTCAATGCCTCAGCAAGTTCAAGAATTTCGGGGCCTGCGTCCGACTGCACCGCGCCTGTTCCAGCCACGATCACAAGCCTTTCTGCAACCTTTAACCGCGCAAGTGCAGAACTCAGCTCGCTTTCGTCTGCTAACAAGCGGTGCAGCGGCAGTTCAGAGTCAGGTATCCCTGCTGCGGTCGCTGCTTCAACTGTTCCCTTTTCGACGAGCTCGCCCATGTGGCCCTCAACGTCCAGGTGAACAGGGCCGGGAGTTCCGGCCATCGCCGTACGCCATGCATGAGCCAACAGCCGTGGCAAATCTGCTGAATCGTTCACGTCGATGCTTGCCTTGGTCACCGCCTGAAACAGTGGACCATGATCCACTTCCTGGTATGCATTGCGGTGCTGGTACTTCAAATGCTTTCGACCCGTGAAAGCTAAGATTGGTGTCTGCGCCAGCGATGCATCCTGCATCCCAGCGGCCAAATTAGCCGCTCCCACCGATTGCGAAAAGCAGATACCCGGCGTGCCGCGCACACGGGCATAACCATCGGCCATATAGGCTGCTGCCTTTTCGCTGTGTACCAGCACTCTTCGAATGCCTTCATGCTCCATCTCCACCAGTGATCGACGCAAAATAGCGTCGATGAAAAAGACGTGATCGACCCCCCGCGCAGCAAGAGATTTTGCGAGCCAGCTCGCAGCAGTGGTTTTTTTCATAACTTTCCTCCGATGTTTCATCTTTGATACATCAAACATGGAATGTCAACATTGGTTTTCTCTGAATGCCGCTCGTCAGTATCGGCGATCGAGAAAAGGAAATTTTTGCTTAGCTCGACTTTGTACATTAAGCAGCGAAGCAAAGCGCCTCGGCCATTCGTTTGATGCGCCCTGGCCGTATTTTAGGTATGTCGCGGTGAAACGTGGACTGTCGATAAATATCCTGCTCCCATAAAACCATACGAACTGCCCCAATCGCATCAGAGAATGTGCAGTTGGTCTTTTTGTACCATGACGCGGCGTATGGAAGCCTGTTCGGACCGAGTAGATCACACGCCTATAGTGTTACGAGGGTGTAGAATGCCATCAAAGACGGTGTCGTACGCAGAATGGCTTTGTCGTTCCACTGTCTTTGGGTTTCCACACCAAGATGCGCACGGGTCTCGGCAAAAGTGACCTCGATCTGCCAGCGGCGAACGTAGAAGGTAATGATCTCCACAGGATCAAGATCCGTATTCGTACTCATGAAGGCCTGCGGTTCGCGGCGATTGGTTGGATCGCGAACGATTACCCAGCGAATGTGTTTGGGTGGTGTTCCACGTCGATACTGCAATCTGCTCCCATTGGGTCTTTGGGTCCTTGAGAAGAGCCTTTAGTTTTGGCAATGGCTGCCCCTTTTGCGCTGGCCGTCCAAGTGTGTGCTCATGCCTTTGAGCCGGTGCTGCAAAAAGATTAGCATCGAGGCGCAACCGAGTGATAAGCGTAGCTCTGTCTGGAAGTGCTGCGGCCAGTGTATGAACTGCAAAGCTGCTATCGCTGACAAAAATAATCTGGCGACCTGGCAGCCAACGACATATCTGCAGCAGGCCTTGCCTTGCCCAATCGGTCAGCATCTTGTGCCTTCGGAGCATCTTTTGGCTATATCGTTCTGAAGGACATAGGATTGTCAGCACAGGCATCGCTTTGATGCATTTGGCCCAGGGCACCGGTAAAAGAACCATAAAACTCAGCCACCGCAATCCACGGGCCTTGACGAAATGGCCATGGCTGGAACGTACAGGGTCTCGGTATATACCTCGAGCGGCAATACGCTGACCCCAACGCTGTTCTATTGTATCATCCATTCCAATGACAACGGGCCCTTCAGGGGCGTTGTTGCATGAAACGAATTGGTGGCGGGTTCCGATCTT
>NZ_NNRN01000006.1:0-72379 GCF_002252535.1 Brucella lupini | reverse complement strand
GTTCGTTACGACGTAAAGGGTGGCGATGATGCCTACTCCGGCGTTGAACTGGGTGGCTGGGTGAAGCGTGCACGTTTCGCACTGCGCACGCATACTGCGACTGAAACGGAACTGGGTACTCTTCGTACGTTTACCGAAAACCGCTTTCAGTGGGATGCCGTTCCAGGCAATCTCGGTGACACCGGTTTTGAAGGCTATGGTGCTGATCGTCAGTCGACCACGCTGCAATTCGCTTACATCGAACTGGGCGGCCTTCGCGTAGGTCTCGACGAATCGTCGTTCCATACGTTCACTGGCTATCTTGGCGATGTCATCAACGACGATGTTGTAGCTGCAGGTGCTTATCGTACTGGCAAGATTTCTTACACCTTCACTGGCGGCAACGGCTTCTCGGCAACTGTTGCTCTGGAAGAAGGCGGCGAAGGCTACGTTGTCAACGATTATGTTCNCCGTCTGGGGTGGCTTGAAGTACAAGGCCTCTGAAAAGGCTGTCATCAACGTGCAGGCTGCATACGAAGACTGGGGCAAGACCGCAGTTACCGCAAACGTTGCCTATCAGCTGGTTCCGGGCTTCACCATTACGCCTGAAGTCTCTTACACCCGCTGGGACGATGACCATCCTCTGCGTGTTACCAAGGATGCATTCCAGGGCATGCTTCGCTTCCAGCGCTCGTTCTAATAAGAACGACGTTGAAAAAATGCGCCAACGGGAAACCGTTGGCGCTCATCCATTTGAAACACCGCTTACGATTAAGTGACACGATCCTTTCGAACAGGGAATTTCGAAAAGGATCGATAAACGAGGGGAATTCGGGGACGACAGAAAGCTGGGGGCAAACATGGTCTTTTAGAAAGGTCCAATCATGTCTCCGCATAAAGTTAGTTCACTTATCTTGTGCTCCGGGAATTATTTCATTAGTTGTACGTCCTACAAGAAGAAGGGGGGCGTGCAATGATCGTCGTTGGGGAAACGAAGATCGACACAGGCGACAAGTTTGCGCCGATAGTCGACTACAACTTAAAGTACACATCCAGCAAAAGTCCGAACCACCGGCTTGTCGAGCAATTTTCGGTGGCGGAACTGACGGGGAAATATGTCAACATCCTGTGGGATGATGGATCACACAAGTATAATGTGAAGTCGTTTCTCGGCGAGATTGATGAGATTTTGAAGGGCGAACGCTTTTCAGGTTTCGATCAGCAAATGCTTGATTCCGTCATCGGTTCGCTTCGTGAGCGTGGCAACAGCAATGCAACCATCAATCGAAAGATGGCTGCGCTGAGCAAGCTGCTGCGAAAGGCGCACAAGATGGGAGATATCTTTAATCTACCGGAATTCGTCCGGCAGAAGGAGCGTGTGGGACGTATTCGATTCCTCGAATATGAGGAAGAAAAGCGCCTGTTCGCCGCGATCAAGTCGCGCTGTGAAGACAGTTATCGGCTTTCCCTTTTTCTTGTCGACACGGGCTGCCGCCTTGGAGAAGCAATCGGTGTCACCTGGAACGATGTTCAAGATCAGCGGGTTACGTTCTGGCTCACCAAATCAAATCGCAGCCGCACTGTCCCACTCACCCGCCGTGCCCGCAAGGCTGCACATATCCCGCATGAGAAGCTCAAAGGCCCCTTCTCCATGCTCAATCAGGTCCGGTTCCGCCAGATCTGGAATGAAGCGAAGATGGAAGTCGGTCTTGGTACGGACGATCAGGTCGTTCCGCATATTTTACGTCATACCTGCGCATCCCGTCTCGTCCGGGGCGGGATCGATATCCGTCGTGTTCAGATGTGGCTGGGACACCAGACACTCCAGATGACCATGCGTTACGCCCATTTGGCGACACATGATCTCGATTCATGCGTGAAAGTGCTCGAGGTCCACTAAAACGCATCTCGGAATGGGTAAACCGGTTTCGGACAAGGTGCGATATGGTTGAATGCTTGGAACGTCGATCTGATTCAATCAGATCGACAGGCGTTTTTGATGGCTCCGGCACTGCGCGTTGTGCTTGTGGTTGTGAGACACCGACGGTGCGCACGCGCGCCTGAGGCGTGCAGATGTTCGGGTTCCGACCCGTTTCACTCTGCAGATCCTTATCGTTTAACTCGATCGGCGGGCAGCAAGCCTGATCGTTCGCTTGGATTATTCAATCGACTAGAATCATTGTGATGGCACCAGTCACTACAAGTTGCTATGCCTTCCGAGCTGGACAGGCGTAGGTGGATAAGATTTTCTCCAGCTCTTCGACTGCCCTCCTCACACGTTGATGGACTGAGAATCGACTGGAAATCGCCATGGGATCGCCTCGCCTTACACCACTCGTCGCAAGCTTGCCTTCTACTGTTCCTTTTACCGGCCCCGAAACGCTGGAGCTACAGCGCGGAAAGCCTTTCAAGGCACGGGTCGGCGCGAATGAAAGCAGTTTTGGTCCAGCGCCGTCTGTCCTTGATGCAATTCGGACCGAAACGAGCGAAATCTGGAAGTATGGCGATCCTGAAAACTATGAACTGCGCCATGCCATTGCCGTACATCACGGCGTAAAGCCGCAACACATTATGCCGGGAGCAGGTGTCGACGCCTTGCTCGGGCTGGTAGTCAGACAATATGTTCAGGAAGGTGACAGGGTCATCAATTCGCTGGGCGGCTACCCAACCTTCAACTACCACGTTGCGGGTTATGGCGGAAACCTGGTTACTGTTCCTTATATCAACGACAAATCGGACCTCGACGGCCTGCTCGATGCGGCCCGCAAGCAAGATGCTGCAATTCTGTACCTCGCCAATCCGGACAATCCGATGGGAACCTGGCATATGGGTTCGGACATTCAATCCTTCATCGAGCGCGTTCCTGAAACCACCCTCCTCATTCTGGATGAGGCCTATTGCGAAACAGGGCCTGCGTCCGCCTTCCCGCCTTTTGAAACCGACCGTCCGAACATTTTGCGAATGCGCACTTTCTCCAAGGCCTACGGTCTGGCAGGAATCCGGTGTGGTTATGTTGTCGGCAGCGCCGAAGCCATCAAATCGTTCGACAAGATTCGCGATCATTTTGCAGTGAACCGTCTTGCGCAGGCAGCAGCTATTGCGGCCCTCAAGGATCAGGCATATCTACGCGATGTGGTCGCTAAAATAATTACCGGGCGAGACCGAATTGTAGCAATTGCCGAGGCGAACGGCCTTACAACCGTCCCATCTGCCACGAATTTTGTTGCCGTCGATTGCGGTAAGGATGGAGCATTCGCCACAGCAGTTCTCAACGAGCTAATCGCGCGTGACATCTTCGTGCGCAAACCCGGGGCACCGGTTCTCGACCGCTGTATTCGCGTGAGCGTCGGCATCGATGAGCAGCTCGATCTCTTTGAAGCTGCCCTACCCGCCGCTTTGGAGGATGCGCGCAAACACGCAGATACTCGTGAAACTGCCTGAACGGTGGAGCCATAGATGCAGATTCGATCCGATAGCCAGTATCCCAACATTCTTTTCAGCACGCTTGCCGGACTGTGCGGTGCCCTTGCAATTGCCGCTTATGCGGGAGCCGCCCATGGTGGAGAGAACCATCTGGGCAACATCGCTCCCCTGCTCCTCGGCCATGCGCCCGCATTTCTGGTGCTATCTCTCATTGTACCGTTCAGCCGTACCGCTTATCTGGGCGGCGCATTACTTGTGATCGGTCTCGCCTTATTCTGCGGCGACCTCTTCATGCGTGATATGATAGGCGACCGGCTCTTTCCAATGGCCGCGCCGATAGGTGGATCGTTGATGATACTCGGCTGGCTCGCAGTCGCGGTCGCGGGCTGGTTCTCACGAACCAAATAAGAAGGGGAAAATAGGCCCCTTCTTATTCGAATAATCCTGATCAAATCAGGAATTGCCTTTCAGGCGTGCATTGCAGAGGCTGTAGTAACCGCCACCCTTTTGAATCCACTTCAAACCACCCAATGCATTGGCATCTTTCAGCCTATAATACTGCTCGAGGCAGGTGTGCATACGAGCCTTGCCAGCTGATTCGTTCGAAAACTTTGCAGAAACTGCCGTTGGAAATTTGACGCCTCTGGGCGCCGCAACCGTTGGGGCAGTTGGTTCACTGGTACCGTCGGTGCTGAAGGCAACTGGATCTGCACCAGGTCCGCATTCAGCCTTGCGGAAATCGTTCCATTTTGCAACATTGTCAACACCAGCGTCTTTTGCCGCCTGATACTTGGCGCTGCACTGCTTCATCGTTAAGCCCTTGGCGCTGTCATCAGCAGCAGTGCTTTTTGCCGTTTTCTTAGCTGGAGAAGCAGGTGCAGGAGCTGCGGCGGCATTTGCACCGCATTGCGCCTTGCGGAAATCGTTCCATTTCATACCGCCAAGCGTGCCAGCATCTTTGGCAGCTTGATATTTCGCGCTACATTCCTTCATTGTCAGGCCCTTGGCACTGTCGTCTGCGGCAGGGGCGGCTGCACTCTTGGTTGCCTTTTTGGCTGGAGCTGCCGGTGCTGCGGCAGCATCTGCATCATCACCGCATTGCGCCTTGCGGAAATCATTCCACTTCATGTCACCAAGCGTGCCAGCATCTTTGGCAGACTGATATTTTGCGCTACATTCTTTCATCGTCAGCGCATTAGCAGGCGATGAAAAGGCAAATGCAGCAGCACTCATGATGATGGCTGTGCCGGCCATGGCGGTGATGGTTCGAATTGACATCTTGTCACTCCCTATCGAATGCAGCTCTTTCGATCACTCGGCACTTTTACGCCTTGCGATCTTACTACTATAGAGGAACGGTAGATGTCATTGTTGCTCTGACCCGTTCCGTTTATACGCCAACATTGCGCTCCGCAAAGTTGACTGTCAATCATTTGGTCAATATTACCTTCAGCTCCAATACAAATTTTCTAACGGGCTTTCTTTGCTCGTTATGGTCATGCAGGTGCCATGAAGTAAAATTATAGTACTTCCTGCCTCATGTCCGATTTTTATTCGAACAGAGTTAAAATCCGGAGACGATGCAGGTGATAGAGCGGATCATGATCATAGGCGGCGCCGGTTCGGGAAAATCAAGCCTGGCACGTGCGCTCGGCGAGATTACCGGTTTACCGGTCATTCATATCGATACCCTCTACTGGCAGCCGTGCTGGACGATGCGCCCGCGTGACGAGATCAGCCGTCTCACCAACGAAGCAGCAGATCAGGACACATGGATATTCGAAGGCAATCATAGCGAAACTATGATTTATCGTGCATCGCGAGCCGATACGCTCGTTTTTCTCGATATCTCGACTGTGCGTCGCCTGTGGCGCGTACTCAAAAGAACCGTAATCCATTACGGACGCTCACGCCCGGATATGGCGGAAGGTTGTGTGGAGCGTTTCGACTGGGACTTCCTGAAATGGGTGGCAGGCTATCGCAAGAACGGTCGCATTCGCGCACTGGCCTTTCTGGAAAGTGCGCCTCAGCATCTCGCCAAGCGTCATTTGCGCAGCCCTCATGACGTCAAACGCTTCCTCGCGCAGATGACGCACGAAATAAATCAAAACAAACAGCCTTCGCAATCGCGATAAATCTACAAACACGACCGTGAAATAACAATCTTTCAAGCCGTGCGAAGCGTCAAAACGGCTGTTATATTTAACCGTCTCCCAAGACTTGACGCCGCGTGCTTTGACCCAACCCTCTGCACAGCGCGAATGCATGACAAGCCGGAATTCAGTCCGGCACCGTAATCTATTTGCCGGATTACCGGCTTCTCGCTGTTCTGGAGTTTCCACGTGGCCGATATCGCTGATAACGCCGCCCCGCTCATCGATGCGTCGAAAGCCGCCGCATTCGACCGTCACCGCCTCTATGAAGATGCGATGGCTATGCTGATCGGCACGTCCTTCATTGCGCTCGGCATTACGCTTTATAGTCAGGCTATGCTGATGACCGGCAGTACTGCTGGTATCGCCCTTCTCATCCAGTATGCAACGGGCACGGAATTCGGATTGCTCTATTTCCTGATCAATCTGCCATTCTATTATTTCGCCGTGCGTCGAATGGGTTGGGCGTTCACTATCAGAACCTTCGTCGCCGTGGCCATGATGTCGGGCTTTGCTCGACTGATGCCCATGAGTGTCGATTTCTCAAGCGTCAATCCGCTCTTCGCAGCACTCATGGGTGGCACCCTGATGGGTATGGGTGTGCTGGCACTTTTCCGGCACCGCTCCGGCGTCGGCGGCGTCAACATATTGGCGCTCTATCTGCAGGACGCTTATGGGATAAGAGCCGGCTGGTTTCAGCTCGGCCTCGATATCCTTATCATGCTGATCTCGCTGTTCTTTATCCCGTGGGAAAACATGGTGCTTTCCCTGATCGGGGCGATTGCCATGAACCTCATCATCGCAATCAACCACAAACCGGGCCGGTATCTCGGTATAAGCTGAGAAAACAAAAAAGCCGCCTTGAAGGCGGCTTTTTTCATAACAACTATCTTGCCAGTCAGTGGGCGGTCATCCACTCACGCGCGCCGCGCAGCGCTGCTGCCAGTTCGCCCTTGCTCATCGTCGCTGCCACCTGATTGCGCATACGGGCGGCCTTCTCGCTGCCGCGGATGGCGGCAATGTTCAACCACTTGTGGGCTTCCACCACGTCGATCTCGCAATCACGGCCGATGGCAAATTTCATGCCCATTTCCAGAAGAATGCGACCCTGTGCGACTGCGTTATGCGTATTCGAGAAGCTCTGAAACTGTGCCATTTTTCTCTGTCCCTGTTAAATCCCGAGAACCGTCCGGTCTTTATTTTCAAAGCCTGATTTCACTGCTTTGAAACTGCCGTCTCTGTCGTTCCGTTCATGCTCTCAAATCTACGGGAAAGGGTTGAAATGCGCGTTAAACCAGATGCTTAACGAGCAACCAACAAAATCCGAACAAGGGGTAAACTTGGGATTTTGTTAAACATGCAAGTGACGCCGATTGCTGGATTTTTGCAAAAATTCGATTCAAATCCGCACGGTCGAACGAAACCAGTTGCTAACTATAGACAACATTCGAAAGCGGCTGTGTGTGTAAAAAGGGCAGTATTTCAGGTGCCAGGCGAGACACAAATATCCCTCTTCCGCTTCGCCAAAAACTGGTTTACGTTTACGTTTGCGTAAGTTTGACGGATGGTCGAGGAGGCTTCTGTCTCAAACTTCAAAGCGCATCACAGCGGTTTCATCGTTGCGACCGGCAAAGCCGGGACTGGCGGCGATTTGGGAGGAAAGAATGATCCGCACACTTATTCTTGGAATGACGCTAGCAGCCACTTTTGCCGCCCCTGCCCTTGCCGACGAAGGGATCGTCGGCACGTGGAAGCGCCCGAACGGCACGATCATCAGCTATGCGTCCTGCGGCGCCAACAAGTTCTGCGGTACGGTGCAGACCGGCGAGTACAAAGGCAAGTCCATCGGCACGATGTCAGGCACGGGCGGCAGCTACAAGGGCGAGGTCAATAAGCTCGACGAGGGCAAAACCTATACCGGCAAAGCCAGCGTCAAGGGCAACACGCTTTCACTCTCTGGCTGCGTGATGGGCGGCTTGATCTGCAAGAGCGAGAGCCTCACGCGCCAGTAATATCCAGTGGCATCCAGAATAAGAAAGGGCAGCCTCGAAGCTGCCCTTTCTTTTTAGCGTTTGTTCAACGTGCCTTTTGGCCAAAGAGAATTTTCTGGGCTTCCTTGTCCGTCGCCAGATTGGATTTTTCTCGCTCTTCTTTCCCGACAAGCAGACCACGCTGAACCGCAGGACGCGCATTCATTGTCTCATGCCAGCGCTTCAGGTTCGGGAAGTCATCCAGGTTCTGGTCGTAGTTCTTATAGGCATTGATCCAGCCGATCGAAGCCATGTCGGCAATTGAATATTCGCCTGTAATGTATTCCTTGCCTTCAAGCTGCTTGTTCAACACACCATAGAGACGGTTGACCTCGTTGGTATAGCGGTCGATGCCGTACTGAACCTTTTCCGGCGCATAGACACGGAAATGCCCGGCCTGCCCGGACATCGGGCCGAGGCCACCCATCTGCCACATCAGCCATTCGTCAACTGCGACGCGCTTGCGTTCGTCGGTCGGGTAGAACTTACCGAACTTCCGCCCGAGATACTGCAGGATTGCTCCGGACTCGAACACCGAAATCGGCTGGCCGTCCGGTCCTTCCGGATCGATGATGGCGGGCATACGGTTGTTAGGAGCAATCTTCAAAAAGTCCGGCTGAAACTGATCGCCCTTGCCGATATTGACATACTTGACCTCGTAGGGAACGCCCAGCTCTTCCAGCATGATGCTGATCTTGAAGCCGTTCGGTGTCGGCCAATAATACAACTCGATGGGCTTGGTCTGTTCGGCCATGGGCTCTCTCCCGCTGATCCTGACGTTGAGCGGGACATGTTCCCGCGTTCCAATGATGGGAAACATAAGTCCCTTTCGAGCAGGCACAAGAGCCACACGCCGCAATAAACGGAACATCAATATTTTTGAACGCCGCATGAACGACGCTCTCAGGGAGGGTTCAGGCGCAATGGCTAAATTGACGAGGGAGAACAGAAATCAGAACGGCTTTGGGGGCCAACCGGTATGCTTCGGCGTTTAACAATTGTCTGCCTGATGATCGCTGGCTTTGCCGCTGTCGCCAGCATTTTCGTTGACCAGAGGTACAACCTATATCGGGATCAGCCGGTAATCGGACCTGTCGCCGCATTCACCCAGAAGCCTGTCGGAGAGCGGCCATGAAAAAAACCCGGACCATCGCCGCAATCGCCCTTCGGGTTTTCTTTTTCACCGCCATTTTCACCGGTCCGGCAGCGACCTTTGCCTATACACAGATCGGCCAGCATTCCCAGATGAGCGGCGTCGGCCTCGTACTTTATGTAAGCCTGCAGCGCGCCGCATAAACTGGGTCATGTAACGGTCATCGGTTTTGCTATACTAGTGTCCTGATTCTGAAATTTGCATTGAGAATGATATCAAGCGAGATGCAAATTTCAGAATCAAAAGGACACTAGCAGCTTGGTTTCCTAGTGTCGTTTCGATCTCGAAGTTCGCTTACGACTACGATATCGAAACACAGGCGAACTTCGAGATCACGACACTAGGCCATGACACAGCGAATCGAACATCCATTTTTGACCGAGATCAAAACACCTCCCACCGTTGACCCGGAGGTTTTCAACGACGCCGGAGCGGCGGTTGCCGCCCTGCAAAAGCTCTATGATCGCAATACCGCCTTCCTGCGCGATGCGTTCGAGAAGGTTGCGCGCGGCGAGGTTCCACCACAGCGCTATCGCGCTTATTATCCCGAAATCTGCCTGTCCACGTCCAGCTTCGCGCATGTGGATTCACGGCTGGCCTATGGCCATGTCTCGACGCCAGGTGATTATTCCGCAAACATCACGCGGCCCGACTTGTTCGATCATTATCTGAACGAGCAGATTCGCCTCCTGATGCGCAATCACGGTGTGACCGTGACCGTGAAGGAATCGTCGACGCCGATCCCGATCCATTTTGCCTTCAAGGAAGGCACCTATGTCGAGGCTTCCGTCGCCAACGCCTTCACGCATCCGCTGCGTGATCTGTTCGATGTACCCGATCTGGCGGCGACCGACGACAAGATCGTCAATGCCGATTTCGAACCCGCCCCCGGCGAACCGATGCCGCTTGCACCATTCACTGCCCAGCGCGTCGATTATTCACTGCATCGGCTGGCGCACTACACGGCGACAAGCCCGGCGCATTTCCAGAACTTCGTGCTGTTCACAAACTACCAGTTTTATATGGACGAGTTCTGCGCCTATGCGCGCGAATTGATGGCAGAAGGCGGCGGCGGTTATGAACAGTTCGTTGAACCGGGCAATCTGATTACGCGCGCGGGCGAGACCGAACCAAGCAGTGGCAGCCCTCTGCCCCGACTGCCGCAGATGCCAGCTTATCACCTGCAACGGGGCGACCATTCGGGCATCACGATGGTCAATATTGGCGTGGGACCGTCCAACGCCAAGACCATAACCGACCATATTGCGGTGCTTCGCCCCCACGCCTGGTTGATGCTTGGTCATTGCGCTGGCCTTCGCAACAGTCAACAGCTTGGCGATTACGTTTTGGCACACGCCTATATGCGTGAGGATCATGTTCTCGATGACGATCTGCCCGTCTGGGTGCCATTGCCGGCACTTGCGGAAATTCAGGTTGCGCTGGAAGAAGCCGTCGAGGAAATCACCGGTCTCGAGGGATATGACTTGAAACAGATTATGCGCACCGGCACGGTCGCGACCATCGATAATCGCAACTGGGAACTGCGCGACCAGCGCGGCCCGGTCCAGCGTCTTTCGCAGGCGCGTGCTGTCGCACTTGATATGGAGTCAGCGACAATTGCGGCCAATGGTTTCCGTTTCCGTGTGCCTTACGGCACCCTGCTCTGTGTTTCCGACAAACCGCTGCACGGCGAACTGAAACTGCCGGGCATGGCGACCGAATTCTACAAGCGGCAGGTGGCGCAGCATCTGCGCATCGGCATCCGCGCGATGGAAAAAATCGCGGCCATGCCGGATGAGCGGCTGCATTCCCGCAAGCTTCGCAGCTTCTACGAGACGGCTTTCCAGTGACACTAGGGGAATAGGGTAGTAAGGCAGTAGGGCCATATGTTGGTTAGCAACATATGATGCTCTTAGCATACAGCCTTATTTCCCAACTTCCCAATTGCCTTCACCTCCATCATCGCGCCGTATTCGATAGCTAGAGGCATTTCATGTCGAAAAGCCGTGAAAACCTTTCATTCCTGTTGCTGCTGGCTGCTGTCGCGTTGTCGGTTCCGCTCGTGCTGGGATTTCTTGGAGCGGTGCACCCGGCTCTCGATTCCTTTTCGCATTTTCGAGCTCATCTGTCCGTCCTGCTGGCAGTGCTGACCATTCCCTTGCTTTTCACCAAGATGCGGCGTGAGGCGGCGATGCTGCTACTCTTTGCCGTCATGGCTCTAAGCACGACTGTTGGTGCTGCACGCGATTTCCTGAGCGGCTCCACCGGCGCCCATGCGCAGGAACAAGGCGGCGCACGCTACCGTCTCGTCCAGATCAATTTGCGCGAAGACAATCCCGAACCGAAACGCATTCTCCAGATGATCGCGCGGGAGAAGCCGGACGTCATCACCTATGAGGAGGCGAGCGACCAATGGACCAAGTGGCTCACCATTCTCCAAGGCTCCTATCCCTACCATCTCAATTGTGCTGATGATCCCAACACATGGGGCGTGGGCATCCTTTCGAAGCGGCCTTTCAGCGAAGATGCACAGACGGCCTGTGTCGGCGATGGTTTGCTCGCAATTGCGCCGATCAATTTCGGCGGAACGACCGTGCATGTCGCAGCACTGCACTTTTCATGGCCATGGCCGCGCTGGCAGCCCTATCAACTCCGCTACATCGAACCAGAACTGCAGAAGCTGAAAGGCCCTCTGGTCGTCGCCGGTGACTTCAATGCAGCGCCGTGGAGCAATGCCGTTCGCCGCGTCGAACGTGCCTCAGGCACCCGCCATATGACCGGTATTGGCGGCACGTGGATGACGCACCTACTGCCTGTTAAGCTCGCTCCTTATATCGGCCTGCCGATTGATCAGATACTCGTAAGCCCTGAAATCGGAGGGGCGGAGGTTTCGGCTCGCGAAGATGCCGGCTCCGATCATCTGCCAGTGCGGCTCGATTTTTCCGTTCCACCACCCGTTCGGCCAGATGAAGAAGAACCGGAAACCCAGTCCGTCATGCTGCAATAAAAAAGGCGGTCCCAGACCGCCTTTTTCTCGTGTCATCACGTAAACATTACATGTTCACGTAAACAGGTCCCTCACCACCTTGTGGCGGCACCCAGTTGATATTCTGGTTCGGGTCCTTGATGTCGCAAGTCTTGCAGTGCACGCAGTTCTGAGCGTTGATGACAAACCGCACATCCTTTGCCTGCGGATCAGCTGCGGAGTTGCCGTCGGCATCCACCCATTCATAAACACCCGCAGGGCAGTAACGCGTCGACGGACCAGCGAAGACGTCGTGTTCGGAAGTCTGCTGCAATTTCATGTCGCGAACCTGAAGATGCACAGGCTCGTTCTCGTCATGGTTCGTGTTCGACAGGAACACCGACGACAGACGATCAAAGGTCAGAACGCCATCCGGCTTCGGATAATCGATCTTCGCGTGTTTTGCAGCCGGCTCAAGCGACTGCGCATCGGTCTTGCCATGCTTCACCGTTCCAAAGATGGAGAAACCGAAAAGCTGGTTGGTCCACATATCGAGACCACCGAGCGCCACGCCGGCAATCGTGCCGAACTTCGACCACAGCGGCTTGACGTTGCGCACCCGCTTCAAATCCGTGCCGATCAGGCTTGAACGCCAATTGTTCTCGATCTCGACCGGCTCGTCATTGGCGCGGCCTGCGGTAATTGCCTCGGCGATCTTGTCGGCAGCGAGAATGCCGGAAAGAACCGCATTGTGGCTGCCCTTGATGCGCGGCACGTTGACCAGACCAGCCGAGCAGCCGATGAGCGCTCCACCCGGGAACGACAGCTTTGGCACCGACTGGAAGCCACCTTCGGTAATCGCACGTGCGCCATAGGAAAGACGCTTGCCACCCTCAAAGACATCCTTGATGGCCGGATGCGTCTTGAAACGCTGGAACTCTTCAAACGGCGACAGATACGGGTTCTTGTAGTTGAGATGCAGCACGAAACCGACCGCAACCATATTGTCTTCCAGATGATAAAGGAACGAGCCGCCGCCCGTCTTCATGTCGAGCGGCCAGCCGAAGGAGTGCTGGACCAGACCCGGCTTGTGCTTGGAAGGATCAACCTGCCATAGTTCCTTGAGGCCAATACCGTATTTCGCCGGTTCACGGCCTTCGTCGAGCTTGAACTTGGTGATCAGCTGCTTGGCAAGCGAGCCGCGCGCGCCTTCGCCGACCAGCGTATATTTGCCGAGCAGCGCCATGCCGCGCGTGTAGTTCGGCCCATGCGTTCCGTCGCGCTCGACGCCCATATCGCCAGTGGCGACGCCGATGACCGCGCCCTCGTCATTGTAGAGCACCTCGGTTGCTGCAAAACCCGGATAGATTTCTACGCCAAGTTCTTCGGCTTTGGTGCCGAGCCAGCGGCAGACATTGCCCAGAGACACAATGTAATTGCCATGATTGCTCATCAGAGGCGGCATGGCGAAATTCGGCAGGCGTACTGAACCTGCGGGCCCCAGCACGAGGAAATGATCGGCAGTAACCGGCGTCTTGAAAGGGTGCCCCTCTTCCTCGCGCCAGCCCGGCAGAAGCTGGTCGATACCTACCGGATCAACGACAGCGCCGGAAAGAATATGCGCGCCGACTTCCCCGCCCTTTTCGAGGACGACGACGGACAGCTCTGGATTCGCCTGCTTCAAACGGATTGCCGCAGCAAGGCCAGCAGGGCCTGCGCCGACGATCACAACGTCGAATTCCATGCTCTCGCGTTCGGGAAGCTCCTGGTTTGCATATTCTGGGGCTTCAGACATTCATCCCTCCGTCCGGTGTAACATCGTCTTCTCACTAAGATAGCCCAGACGACGCATCCAATTGTTTTTGTGCATGATCTAATCGCGAATACCCATGAACCGACTGCCCGTCAGCACTGGCGGTACGAAAAGATCGCCGTTTCCCCGTATTCTGCCTTACCCTGTCGCAGAGTTGGAGACTGCCGCAAATGCGTCCAATTGTCCAAAACAGGCGTCCTACGTCCTCAAATTGATTTACCTTAACGTAAACGTCAAATTCATTCCATTCAAGAAGCCGCGATGAAGATTTGTTTGTGATGGTAGAAGAAGCATGTCCTCATGTCATGTCAGGACCATGTTCGCACCTTGCCTGGCTATATGCGCATCAAACAGGGTATGAACTGTCACTAACAGGCCAAACGAACCCTAAATCTAAACCGGGCTCTTGCATTCACCTGCAAAATTCGCCACCTCAGAGGTGAGGTAGATAATGGCTGATAATCGCGAAACGCTGGATATTGAAGGTTTGCTCCGCTTCTATGCGGAGGCAGGCATTGACATGCCGCTTTCCGAAACGCCGATAGACCGGTTTGCAGAGCCTCAACGCCCTGCCTCTTCGCAGCCAACGGCGCAGATGCCGAATTCGCCTGAGCGCGCCCGGCAGCAACAACCGCGCCCAGCGCCGGCCCCCGCCCCCACCAGCAAGCCTGTTCAAGCCGCAGCCGACCTTCCCGATACGGCGCAGATTGCGCTCGCACGCGAAGCGGCGGCACAGGCTTCAACGCTGGAGGAATTGCGGGAGAAGCTTGCGGCATTCGACGGCTGCAACCTGAAATTCACGGCGAAGAACCTTTGTTTCGCCGATGGTGATCCGTCATCCGACATCATGTTCATCGGTGAAGCGCCCGGACGGGATGAGGATATGGAAGGATTGCCGTTTGTCGGAAAATCCGGACAGCTTCTCAATCGCATGATCGAATCCATCGGCCTGAAGCGAGAAAGCGTCTACATCGCCAACACGATCCCGTGGCGTCCGCCCGGCAACCGCACGCCGACACCGCTTGAGACGGAACTTTGTCGGCCATTCATCGAACGACAGATCGAGCTTGCCTCACCGAAAGTTCTGGTTGCCCTGGGCGGTCCTGCGGGCAAGGCCCTCACCGGCGCGACGGAAGGCATCCTTCGCCTGCGCGGCAACTGGAAAATTCATCATACGCCCAACGGCCTCGAAATTCCTGTCATGCCGACCCTGCACCCGGCCTATCTTCTGCGAACGCCGGCACAAAAGCGTTTTGCATGGCGCGATTTTCTGGCTGTGAAGCTGAAATTGGCCGAATTGATGAGTTGAAATCTTTTTAGTTCAGTGGCATCGGCAGGCGACGCAGGCGGCATTGTCACCAACATGCCGCAAACTTGTTCTATTTCGCCGCTTGCCAAACCGCCTTTCGGCGACAAGTAGCCCTAAATTCAGTTTCCCCATGGGATTTCACTGTGGAGTTTTTCATGGCTGGCCAGCTCCTGCCCATAGCCGCTTTGCTTGCAAGCACCTTTCTGATGCTGCTCGCCGGTGGCCTCGCGGGTATTCTTCTGCCCCTGCGGGGCGGCATGGAAGGCTGGTCGACCACGACCATCGGCTGGATGGGTACGAGCTATTCCCTCGCCTTCACGATCGGCTGCATTGTGGTGCCGCATCTGGTGCGGCGCGTCGGGCATGTTCGCGTCTTCTCTTCGCTTGCGACGTTGCTTTCGATGGCGCTGCTTTTCCACGCACTGGTCGTCAATCCTGTCGCATGGATGATCTTCCGTGGCGTTGCGGGCTTTTCGCTCGCAGGCAGCTATATGATTATTGAAAGCTGGCTGAACGAGCGCGTAACCAATGAATCGCGCGGTCGCATCTTTTCGATCTATATGATCATCACTATGCTCGGCCTGCTCTGCGGGCAGTACATCCTGCCGTTCGGCGATGCGGGAACGCAGACGCTCTTCATCATTTGTGCCATCATCTATGCAAGCGCACTCCTTCCAACCGCCCTTTCAAGCGCGCAGTCACCCAATCCGCTGACGCAGGTTTCGCTCGATTTGAAGGGACTTTATCGACGGTCACCTGCTGCGGCTGTTGGCTCGCTGATTGCAGGTATCGTTGCGGGCACCTGGAACTTCCTCGCCGCGATTTACGGTGAGATGAATGGCCTCTCCACCTTCGGCATCGCCACAATGCTTGCCTGCGCCATGATCGGTGGCGCTATCTTCCAGTACCCGCTCGGACGAGGATCGGACTTTGTCGATCGTCGCTATGTCATGGTGATCGCCGGTGTCATCGGCTTTGCTTTGTCGATGGTGATGGTGCTGTTCCATCCCACCTCGCCCTATGCGCTTTACGCAATGATGTTTCTGTTCGGTTCGGTGATTTATCCGATCTACAGCCTCAACGTCGCTCACGCCAATGACTACGCAGATGCCAGCGAATTCGTGAAGGTCTCCGGCGGGTTGCTGATTATTTACGGCGTGGGCAGTGTCATCGGGCCTGCCCTTTCCGGCCCGTTGATGGATCTGATTGGCGCATCGGGCTTCTTCGTAACCATGGCCATCGCCTACGGCTTATACGGCCTGCATGCCTTTTGGCGCATCCGTCGCTTCGAGCGCCCGGCGATCAGCGACCAGAAGACCGAGTACAAATTCCATACGCCGGACGGCCAGTCCACGCCGGAGACCATGCAGCTCGATCCCCGTGCAGAAGGCACACCCGGTCAAAGCTGAATTCATTGCGTCTGCGGTGCGTTGACTTTGTGGGGCGCAATCGAAAGCTTGTGCTCGCGGTAAATGATGAAACCGCCTGCCGCCATGACGATGGCACTACCGGCCAGCATTTCGAAGGTCGGAATATCGCCGAACAGCAGAAAGCCGATGGCTAGTCCCAGCAGCATCGACGTGTATTCGAAGGGCGCGATCGTCGACATCGGCGCATGGCGATAGCACTCGGTCAGAAGAATCTGGCCGACGCCCCCGGCAAAACCAGCACCGACCAGCATGGCAAGCTGCGACCAGTTCGGCACGATCCAGCCAAAAGGAAAGCTCACCAAGGAAATGACGCTCGCGGATATGGAAAAGTAGATCACGATGGTCGAGGTGCGTTCCGTCTGCACGAGGCGACGTACAAGCATCATCGCCACCGCAGACAAGATAGCCGCACCAAGAGCGGCGAACGCACCCATGGCCTCGTCATGCCCCATACTACCGCCGGAAAAAACCGTCAGCCGCGGCCAGATGATAACCATCACGCCACCAAGCCCGATGAGAACCGCGCTCCAGCGATAAAACCGCACGACTTCATGCAGGATGACCGCGCCAAGAATGACGGTAATCAGTGGTGAAGCGTAGTTGATCGCGATTGCTTCGGGCAGCGGCAGCTTGGTGAGAGCGAAAAAGCTCATCGACATGGAACAGACACCCACCAGTCCGCGCCAGAAATGGCTGAAACCGTTCTGGGTGCGGAACACGCCAGAAAGCTGCCCGCGCCACCCCAGATAGAGCAATATAGCGAAGATTGCGAAGAACGACCGGAAGAAGATCAACTGTCCGACAGGCACGCCTTCAGCCGCCTTCAACAAGGTGGACATGGCGACAAAAACGGCAACAGAAGCGATTTTGAGACCGATGCCGAGCATCGGGTTGGTTTCAAGATGGGCAGCCTCGACAGGCGCGCTCGCATGAGCGTTCACAACGCAATTCCTTAAAAACACAAAGCGCAGGTTCGCCCAAAATATTCGAGCGCCTGTTTTCTTATTCCTGTTTGTGAGACAGCACCAGTAGCACAAAGGTCCCGCTGAAAATTATTTGGCAAAGCGCCTGTCGTTTGTTTGTCGCATTATCCGACGCATCGAAGCGGGAATAGAAATCAATCCAGTGAACTGATTTCCCCGCGCAGACGCTTCGCAGTTTTGCTGGAAATGCTCCGGTCATAAAAGGCCAGTTGGTTGTTCTGGAATTGAGTTTCCCTTGGCGACAATTTTAGGTACGAATCCAACATCGTGAGTTCAATGAGAGTTCAGGGAGAGAGTTTCGCTATGCGTACTGAAACCGGCCAGACATTCCGTCTCGAAGATTATCGTCCGACCCCATACGCCATACCCGAGACGAAACTGGACTTCTCCCTGGAACCGGAAAAAACCATCGTCCGTGCGACCCTCACGATTGAGCGTCGCGATGGCACTGCAGCTGGTACGCCATTGATTCTCGATGGTGACGAACTGAAACTTGTCAGCATCGCCATCGACGGGAAGCAGCTCACCGACAACAGCTATATCGCAACGCCCGATCAGCTCGAAATCAGCGACCTGCCAGAAGGCAAGCGCTTCACGCTTGAAGTCGTGACGGAAATCAATCCGACCACCAACCGCCAGCTATCCGGCCTCTATCGTTCAAGCGGCGTCTATTGCACGCAGTGCGAGGCAGAAGGCTTCCGCCGCATTACCTATTATTATGATCGCCCGGATGTTCTGTCAGTCTATACCGTGCGGGTTGACGCTAACGAACAAGCCGCTCCTATTCTTCTGTCCAACGGCAATCCGGTCGAGAGCGGATCGGTCGAAGGCACGCCGGACCGGCATTTCGCCATCTGGCATGACCCGCACCCAAAACCATCTTATCTCTTCGCGCTCGTTGCCGGATCGCTCGGCGTCGTGAAGGATCACTTCACCACGAAGTCAGGACAACCGGTCGATCTGGCGATCTATGTCGAGCATGGCAAGGAAGGCCGCGCACTCTACGCGATGGATGCATTGAAACGCTCCATGCGCTGGGATGAGGAGAAGTTTGGTCGCGAATATGATCTCGACGTCTTCAACATCGTTGCCGTTTCCGATTTCAACATGGGCGCGATGGAGAACAAGGGGCTCAACGTCTTCAACGACAAATATGTGCTGGCCGACCCTGAAACCGCTACCGACGTTGACTATGCGGGCATCGAGGCGGTGATTGCACATGAATACTTCCACAACTGGACCGGCAACCGCATCACCTGCCGCGACTGGTTCCAGCTCTGCCTCAAGGAAGGCCTGACGGTCTATCGCGATCACGAATTCTCCGCCGATGAGCGCTCGCGCCCGGTTAAGCGCATCGCCGAAGTGAAAATTCTCAAGGCGCAGCAATTCCCGGAAGATGCCGGGCCACTCGCCCATCCGGTACGCCCGCGCGAATATCGCGAGATCAACAATTTCTATACGGCGACCGTCTATGAAAAAGGTTCGGAAGTCGTGCGCATGATCCGCACAATCATTGGGCCTGAGCTATTCCGCAAGGGCATGGACCTCTATTTCGAGCGCCATGACGGGGAAGCCGCAACAATCGAGGATTTCATCAAGGTCTTCGCCGATGTTTCCGGTCAGGACTTTTCACAGTTTGCGCTCTGGTACGATCAGGCCGGAACCCCGAAGGTGGAAGCTGCTTTCTCCTACGATGCTGCGAAGGAAACCTTCTCGATTGAACTGGCACAGTCGCTGGGGGCAACGCCCGGACAATCGGTCAAGAAACCGATGCATATCCCGATCACCTACGGTCTTATTGGGTCAGACGGCGAGGATATGGTTCCAACATCCGTCGAAGGTGGGGACGTGCGCGGCGACGTCATTCATCTGCATCGTCCGTCCGAAACGATCGTCTTTCATGGCATCAAGGAACGCTCTGTTCCGTCGCTGTTGCGCGGGTTCTCGGCTCCCGTAAACCTGTCGGCGCCCCTATCGGACGATGATCGTGCATTCCTGGCCCTGAACGACAGCGATCCGGTCGCCCGCTGGCATGCATTGACCGGAATTTTCAACCAGGCTCTGCTTGAAGGCGCCAAGCGTATCCGCGGTGGTCATGCACCGGCAGTTGACGATAAAATCATCGAACTTGCCGGAAACGTTGCTTCCGACGAAACGCTTGATCCAGCCTTCCGCGCGCTCTGCCTCACGCTGCCGAGCGAAAGCGATATCGCGCGCGAAATGGGCAGCAATGTCGATCCGGATGCGATTCTCGCCAGCCGAAACCATTTCGTGGACGCCATTGCCGCCCGTTATGCTGGCGATTTCACCACGCTCTACGATGCCCTGAAACAGGACGGCGCCTTCTCGCCAGATGCAGGCGCGGCAGGCAAACGTGCCTTGCGGAACGTGCTGCTCGATTATCTGAGCCGTCACGAGAAAAGCCAGAAACGGGCCACCAGCCAGTTCGCCAATGCGGATAATATGACCGACCGCTTCGCGGCACTGGCCGTGCTGGTACACCGCTTTGGTGATACGAACGAGGCAAAGGACGCACTGGCAAGTTTCGAACGCCAGTTTGGTAAGGATGGTCTTGTGATGGACAAGTGGTTCAGTGTGCAGGCGAGCCGTCCCGGCGACGAAGCCTTGCAGGCCGTGCACGATCTTACGAAACACGCCCTCTTCTCGCTCGACAATCCAAACCGCGTCCGCTCGGTGATTGGTTCGTTCTCGGCATCCAATCCAACCGGCTTCAACCGCAAGGATGGTGCGGCCTACGAGTTCTTTGCAGATACGATCCTGTCCATCGATCCGGAAAATCCACAGCTTGCCGCACGGCTTCTGACGGCGCTTCGCTCCTGGCGTTCGCTTGAAGATACCCGCCGCGAACATGCAAGGGCAGCGCTGGCGCGTATTTCGGGCGCGGGCAAACTGTCTACCGACCTGCGCGATATCGTGGACCGCACTCTCGCCTGATTCGCGACCTATCCTGATCGTTGTGATGATTTGCTCGCTCCGACTGCTTAACCGGCAATCGGAACGAGCCTTTTCATGCTGATGAACGCAGAGGCGGTGGACAGTCAGCTTTCGTGAGTCTTTTCATGCCTTTAGGCGAATCAGATGCAATATCGATTCCACTTAAGAGCTTGAGATTCATGAATAAATCGGCTGATGAAAACCCTGATTTTTACGCCTCGTTAACGAATTCGCTGGACAGCGCGAATCACTTTTGATTCATTGATGACATTCGGAGGTGGCGTATTCCGAATCGCTTCACTCGCAGGGAATTCACGAGGGACCATTATATGGCGAGCACCGACGCGTATGGCGCGCCGGCGGGGACGCATTGCGAATCCGGTCGGAAAAGTAGGAAAGGCAAGCTTTCGGGCCATGTCAGTCTTCTTGCTGGTCCGGCCTATGGCAAGTTCATCTCAATCGAGCCTATCCTGCGACGCCTCGTTCCAGCGCTCATCATTATCTTTCTGATTATTCTCGGCGTAGCGCGCGTCTTTTCGATGCTGGCGTGGCGGGAAGATATCGAGCAACAGCATAAGGCATTTCTGTCGGCTGCAACCGCCAATCTTGCACAGATGATCGAACGTGTTGCCAACGGCACCGACGCGGGCGCACAGATCGCCGCGAAGGATATTCAGGACACAATAGCCGAGTTTCGTTCGCGTGGGCTGTCCTCGTCCGGCATGACGCTTGCCGTCATCGACCCGCAATCCTCCGTGGTCGCAATATCCGGCCCGATATCCGATCTGTCCGGCAAGCCGGTCGATACGATCCTTACCGAAGCGCAGCCGCTATTCCTGTTTGCAGAACGTGCAGGCGTGCTGAAAGTCATGCTGCAAGGCGAACCGGCTTTTGGCGCCTTGTCCAAGCCGATGACCCTGCCCTATTCCGTTATCGCCGTCGAACCGGAAAGCACGATCTTTGCGGAATGGCGCCGGGCAGTGTCGCTCAATGTGACGCTCTTCGCAGGCACAACCGGCGTGATGTTCGCCATCCTTTACGCCTATTTCAGCCAAGCGGCGCGAGCTCGCGAGGCCGACGACCTTTCCGGCCAGATCCAGCGCCGTATCGATCTGGCGCTGGGGCGCGGTCGCTGCGGCCTGTGGGATTGGGACATGGCACGCGGTCGCATTTACTGGTCGCGCTCCATGTATGAGATGCTGGGCTACGAAGCGCAGGATGCAGTGCTGCCTTTCGGCGATGTGGCTGCAATCATCAACACGGAAGATGGCGACCTCTATTCCATCGCCGAACAGGCTGCCGCGGGCGATATCTCGCACGTTGACCGCGTCTTCCGCATGCGCCATGCCGATGGTTCATGGGTGTGGATGCGCGTTCGCGCCGAAATCGCCAGCGAAGGCGATCTTCATCTGGTCGGCATTGCTTTCGACGTCAGCGAACAGCACCGCTTTGCGCAGCAGACGGCCGAAGCCGACATGCGCATCCGCGAAGCCATCGAGAACATTTCTGAAGCCTTCATCCTGTGGGATTCCAACAATCGCCTCGTCATGGCGAATTCCAAGTTCAGTGAATATGCTGGCCTTCCCGTCTGGACGTTGAAACCCGGCGTGCCGCGCAACGAGGTCGATGCCCATACGCGCCCGTTCACCTTCGAGCGCCGCATGGCCAATGAACACAATCGCGCCGGTGGCCAGACCTTCGAACGTCAGCTCAGCGACGGACGCTGGCTTCAGGTCAACGAACGCCGTACGCAAGATGGCGGTCTGGTTTCCATCGGCACCGACATTACCCAGCTCAAGCTGCATCAGGAACGTCTGGTCGACAGCGAACGCCGCCTGATGGCGACCATTCACGACCTGTCGATTGCGCGCAAAGGCGAACGTGACCGCGTGCGCGAGCTGTCCGAACTTGCCCGCAAATACGGTCAGGAAAAGGAACGCGCCGAGGCTGCGAACCGTGCCAAGTCAGAATTCCTCGCCAATATGTCTCACGAGCTGCGTACGCCGCTCAACGCGATCATCGGTTTCTCGGAAATGATTCAGGCAGGCACATTCGGTCCGCTCGGTTCCGACCGCTATGAGGAGTATATCAACGACATCCATACGAGCGGCAACTTCCTGCTCAACGTCATCAATGATATTCTTGACATGTCGAAGATCGAGGCCGGCCATTTCTCGCTGGACCGTGAGCAGATCGATCTCTGCCCGCTCATCAATGAAACGGTACGTATGATTTCGCTGCAGGCGGATGAGAAGAATATTGCGGTCAATACGCGCATTGAAGAAGCAATGCAGCTCTATGCCGACCGGCGCGCGATCAAGCAGGTGCTGATCAACCTTCTCTCCAATGCGGTGAAGTTCACATCCTATGGCGGACAGATCACGGTGCGGGCACGCAAGACCGGCTCGGCTCTTTTCATGACGATTCAGGATACCGGCGTCGGCATCCCGAAATCGGCAATCAAGAAGATCGGCCAGCCCTTCGAGCAGGTGGAAAACCAGTTCACCAAGACCCATACCGGCTCCGGCCTCGGACTTGCCATCACCCGTTCACTGGCTGAGCTTCACGGCGGCTGGCTTCGCATTCGCTCGACCGAAGGCGTTGGCACCGTGGTTTCGGTCTGCATCCCTGATCGCAAGCGTGGTCACGTTGGACATGGTGCGGAAATCCACGCGGCCTGATTAGAGCGGTTCCAGTTAAAACGGAGTCGCCGGAACTGCTCTAAATATTCAAAAGCTTCTCGAAACTTGTCCGCACTTCAACGGCGACTTCCGCCAGGTGATGCTCGACACGTTTTATATCGGGCATGTCAGCCGCACGGCATAGCAGGTCGATCATGCCAGGTATGAATTCTTCACGCTTGGCATCGCCTCCAAGACACAGACGGATCGTCTGGCTCAGATTGGTATAAAGGCGATGGGCGCCGACAAGATTATCGGCAAGCGCCGGATCAACAAAGGACGGGTCGAGGGCTGACAGGATTTCTTCTGTACCCAAGGGACGCGGCTTCCGGTCGAGTTTGTTGGCCAGCACGGCAAACTGAGCGATGAATTCCAGATCGACAATGCCACCGGGCTTCAACTTGAAATCCCAATCATCGGCAGGTGGCTTTTCCTGATAGATGAGGTCGCGCATCTCGCGCACATCCTTGGCAATCTTCTTCACATCGCGAGAGGCGACAAGAACCTCGTCAATCTCGCTTCTGATATGATCCATAAAGGCCTCGTCGCCATGGATCGGGCGCGCGCGTGTCAGGGCCATATGTTCCCATGTCCATGCTTCGCTGCGCTGATATTTGCCAAAGGATTCGATATGGGTCGCAACCGGCCCCTTGTTGCCGGAAGGGCGCAGCCGCATATCGACTTCGTAGAGCACGCCTTCCGCCGTTGGCGCGGAAAGTGCCGCAATGAGCCGCTGGGTCAAGCGGATATAATATTGCGAGGGAGCCAGTGGCTTTTCGCCATCGGATTCGTCCGTCTCCTTGTCGTGATCGTAAAGCAAGATCAGATCCACATCGGAACCCGCAGTGAGTTCACGACTGCCGAGCTTGCCCATAGCCAGAAGAGCCACCTTGGCGCCCTTAACCTTACCGTGGCGTCGCTCCAGTTCGGCTTCGACAACCTCGAATGCCCTACCGATCATCAGTTCGGCCAGATCGGAAAATGCGCGACCAGCGCGAACTCCGTCAATGGCGCTCGTCAGCAAGCGGATACCGATCAGGAAGCGATGCTCGGCAGCGAAGATGCGCAGCCGGTCCAGCACTTCCTCATAATCGGTCGCAGGTCCCAGAAACACGCGAAGGCGTTCTTCCAGATAGGCGCGTGTCGGCATTTCCGAGAAAATCGCCGGATCAAGCAAACCGTCAAAAACATGCGGGTTACGGGTGATGATTTCAGCAAGCCGAGGTGCGGCGCTCATGATCATAACCAGGAGGTTCAGGAGACGGGGATTGGATTGCAACAGGCTGAACAGCTGGATGCCCGCGGGCAAGCCCTTTAGAAACCCGTCGAAACGCAAGAGTGCTTCATCCGCACGCTTGGTTTCGGCAAAGGCTTTGAGCAGAGCGGGCGTAAGCTCGGTCAGACGCTCGCGCGCTTCTGCCGATTGTGTGGCACGATAACGCCCGAAGTGCCACGTGCGGATCACGCGACATATATCGCTCGGGCGTTCATAGCCCATGGATGCGAGCGTCTCCAGCGTGCCCGGATCATCCACATCGCCGGTAAAGACCAGATTGCCGGATGAGCTTCCAAGTTCGGGAGCCTGCTCGAACAGGGCCGCATAGTGCTTTTCAACGACCTTGAGCGCATCGAGAAAAACATCGGAAAAGGCCGCCGGATCAGCATAACCCATCATATGAGCGACACGCGCAAAGCCTTCATCGTCTTCCGGCAGAATATGCGTCTGCTCATCGGCAATCATCTGGATGCGATGCTCGACGTCACGAAGAAAATAATATTCCTTTGCCAAGGCATCGCGCGCCTTCTCGGTGATCCAGCCCCGCTCCGCCAGTCGTGCGAGCATCGGCACCGTCTGGTTGCCGCGCAATTCGGGAAATCGTCCGCCAGCGATGAGCTGCTGCGTCTGAACGAAGAATTCGATTTCGCGGATGCCGCCGCGTCCGAGCTTCACATTATGCCCGCGCACGGCAATATCGCCGTGGCCCTTGTGGGCGTGAATCTGGCGCTTGATCGAGTGCACGTCTGCAATGGCTGCATAGTCGAGATACTTGCGCCAGACATAGGGGGAGAGCTCCGCCAGCACCTGCTTTCCGGATTCGCGGTCCCCCGCAACGGGCCGGGCCTTGATCATGGCTGCGCGTTCCCAGTTCTGGCCGCGCCCTTCGTAATAATGAAGTGCTGCACCGACAGGAATGGCCAGCGGCGTGGAACCGGGGTCGGGACGCAGGCGAAGATCGACCCGGAAGACATAGCCATCACCGGTACGGTCCTGCAGGATGCGGACAAGGCGGCGCGTCAGCCGTGAAAAAGTTTCGACGCATTCATACGGATCACCGATAGCCGGTCTGGTTTCATCGATGAAGATGATCAGATCAATATCGGACGAGTAATTGAGTTCCCGCGCGCCGAACTTGCCCATGCCGAGAACAATCCAGCCACTGTCCTTGTCGGGCTGGTTTCGGTCAGGAAGTTTGATCTTGCCCGCACTATCAGCGTCAAGCAGCAGAAACCGGATGGCAGCGCCGGTGCAGGCCTCGGCCAGATCGGTGAGCCAGCCTGTCGTTGCTTCCGTATTGAAAATGCCAGCGAGATCACAAAGTGCGATCAGGACATGCGCCTCGCGTTTCAAAACGCGCAGGCTGGTCATGAGGGAGGCTTCCGTCACGTCCGCGCTTGCAGCACTGGCGGAGATTTCCGCCAGAATATCCTGTAGTGCAGCCTCCGGCGCTTTGGCGACGATGCGATCAAGAATACGCGGATGACGGATCAGCGCTTCGCGAATGAATGGAGAAAGATCGAGAACGGCGGAGAAGAAACTTACAGCTTCCGCCTTTTTCAACAAGGCAACGACACCTGTAAGTTCCTCTTCTCCGGCGCGCGCCGCAAGATCGGCCAGGAAGGTTTCCGCCCTTGCGGGATCGAGCGGCGTCAAAGCACGGATCTCTCTCTCGAAGAATCGTGCCGTTGCGTTATCTGCCGCCATGATCCCCTCTTATGTCATGCCATTATTCGACCTTGTCCGATGGCAACGGGAACTCCAGCACGGCGCGCAGGCCCGGATCATTGCCTTCAAGACGAAGTGCGCCACCGTGCAATTTCATCACAGCCTTGGCAAGACTTAAACCGAGTCCCGAGCCGGGCTGTGTGCGGCTTTCCTCAAGACGGACAAAACGTTCCGTTGCCTGTTCGCGTTTTTCTTCAGGAATACCGGGACCGTTATCGGCAACGATGATGCGGACCCAGTTCGGATCACGTTCCATCGAAAGACTCACGGTCGCGGTCCGCTCATCGCCACCGGCATATTTAATTGCATTGTCCACGAGATTGGAAATCGTCTGCCCGACCAGTTCGCGATTGATATGAAGCGCAACTTCATCGAGATCGCCAAGTGTCAGGTTCACGCCCACGTCCTCGGCAACGGGCTCATACATTTCGGCCACGTCGCGAAGGATCGGCGCTACCGGCATATTCTCCAGACTTTCGGACGAATAACCTGCTTCAAGACGCGAAATCATCAGGATCGCGTTGAAGGTCCGGATCAGTTGATCCGACTCGCCAATGATATCTTCAAGCGCTTCACGATATTCAGGCCCCGCCTTCTTGCCGGAAAGAGCTTCTTCCGCGCGGTTACGCAGACGCGTCAGCGGCGTTTTAAGATCATGTGCGATATTATCGGAGACCTGTTTCAGCCCCTCGTTCAGTTCCAGAATTTTGCCGAGCATGACATTGAGATTGCTTGACAGGCGATCGAACTCGTCACCAGAACCATTGACCGGAAGCCTCCCTGTCAAATCGCCATCCATAATGCGCTGCGACGCCCGCGAAACCTCATCAATGCGCTTCAATGCACGGCGCCCGACTACCAGCCAGATCAAGAGCGCGCCAACACCCATGATGCCCAGCGCCAGCATCAACGACTGGCGAATAACATCGCGGAACCGTTCTGGTTCACCCAGATCGCGACCGACCAGAAGCCGCATGCCGTTCGGCAAGGCAATCACGACTGCAATGGCGCGATGTTCCGTTTCCGTGCCCTGCTCGCCATAGCGCCGATATTTGAACCCGCGCTCGATAACGCCATCGGTGTCCAGAACACCGGGTTCTACGCTTTCAACATTGCCTGCAAGGATGCGGCCTGTCGGGTCGGCCACCAGATAGAGGTAAGCACCTGGCTGGCGTGAACGATAGTCGATTGTGCGCACGAGCTGCGGGATGCCGCCACGCGCATAGCTTTTGCCGATGCTGCCGACTTCTTCGCCCAGCGACTGCTGGGTCTGCGCTGCCAGCATGGAGGCAGATAAATTGGTCATGTAGAAAACCAACGCTATCGCACCCACGATGAAGAGCAGCAGATAGAGCGTTGATAGTCGAACAGCGGTTGTGCGCATGAGCGCTGAGAAGCGGCTCATCAATCCACCTTGGCGGCTGCAGATTGTTTCGCTCGCCCTGCCTTCAACATGTAACCGGCGCCACGCACAGTATGAAGCAGCGGACCGTCAAAGCCCTTCTCGATTTTCGAACGCAGCCGCGAGATATGCACGTCGATCACATTGGTCTGCGGATCGAAGTGATAATCCCAGACGTTTTCAAGCAACATCGTGCGCGTGACGACCTGTCCGGCATGGCGCATCAGATATTCGAGAAGACGAAACTCGCGGGGCTGAAGCGTGATATCTACATCCTGACGGCGCGCAGTATGCGCAAGCCGGTCAAGCTCCAGATCACCGACGCGGTAGATCGTGTCCGCCTCACGCGGGCTGGAACGACGCTGCAGGACCTCGACGCGAGCCAACAGTTCGGAAAATGCATAGGGTTTGGTCAGGTAGTCGTCACCACCGGCGCGCAAGCCCGTGACGCGGTCATCCACTTCGCCGAGCGCGGAAAGGATCAGGACCGGGGTTTCCATACCCCTGGCGCGCAGACCAGCCACGACGGACAAGCCATCGCGCTTTGGCAGCATACGGTCGACTACGAGGACATCGTAGCTTCCATTCTCGGCCAGCGTATAGCCGGTTTCGCCGTCTCCGGCGATATCGGCGGAATGTCCGGCCTCGGTGAAGGCCTTCTCCAGATAGCGGGCCGCTTCGCGGTCATCTTCAATAACGAGAATCTTCATGGCGCTACTTATAATACCGTTTGATGATAAGGCGATGCCAGGCGGAGAACCGCCTGGCATCGAATAGCTAAGAGCCTTAAGGGGCTGCCGGTCATCATCCCTGATCGATCGGCAGGGCCACAAAGCGGCTCTGATCGTTGCTCTGCAATTGCAGCAGCACTGCCTTGCGACCCGACTTGGCGGCTTCGCTGATGGCGTTGTTGATATCCTTGGCGCTCTTCACCGTCTGGTTATTGACGCTCATGATGATATCGCCGGAACGGATACCGCGATCGGAGGCATCGCTGTCGGGATCGACATCGGTTACCACTACGCCGTTACCGTCTTCGGACGGGGTCACGGTCAGGCCATAGGAGTCGAGGGCCTCGTTCTGACCACCGCCATTGTCGCCCAAGGCGCTGGCTGCCTTGCCGAGATCGCCCGGCATCGCTTCAATGGTGATATCGACTTCCTCGGCCTTGTTCTTGCGCCAGACGGTGAGTGCCGCCTTTTCGCCAGGAACAATGCCAGCAACCTTGCGTGCCAGATCGCGCGGATCCTGCACGGTTTCGCCATTGACAGCCGTGATCACATCACCGGACTGGATGCCCGCCTTGGCAGCAGGACCGTCCTTCTGCGGCGACGCAACGATTGCACCCTTCTCTTCGGCAAGGCCGAGCGAAGCAGCAATATCCTTCGTCACCGGCTGAATCTGAACACCGATCCAGCCACGTTCCACCGAGCCCTTCTTGATGAGCTGGTCAACAACCTGCTTAGCGGTCGAGGCTGGGATTGCGAAGGCAATGCCCACGCTGCCGCCCGAAGGCGAGAAGATGGCGGTGTTGATGCCGATCACCTGACCAGACAGGTTGAAGGCCGGACCACCGGAATTACCCTTGTTCACAGCCGCGTCGATCTGGATGAAGTCATCGTAAGGACCGGCGCCGATATCACGGCCACGAGCCGATACAATACCCGACGTCACCGTGCCGCCAAGGCCGAACGGGTTGCCGACAGCCACGACCCAGTCGCCGACGCGAATCTTGTTGTCATCGCCAAATGCAACATAGGTGAACTTCTGCTTCGGATCGTTGACCTTCAGCACCGCCAGATCTGTGCGCGGATCGGTGCCGATCAGCTTCGCGTCAAGTTCCGTGCCGTCATCCATGACAACGCTATATGCATCGCCATCGGAAACGACGTGATTGTTGGTTACGACATAGCCGTCTTCGGAAATGAAGAAGCCGGAACCCTGAGCGACCGGACGTTCATGACCGGGGCGCGGGCCACGCTTGCCGGGGCCGCGGCGATCCGGGCGAGCGTCGGGACGTGCATCGCCACGCGGGTCCATGCCGAAATCACGGAAGAAGCGCTTCAGCGGATGATCGTCCGGAAGCTGATCAAACCCGGGAGGGCCCGAGAACTGGCCACTGCCACCGCGATCAGCAGTTTGCTGCACGTCCTTCTTTACACGAACGCTGACGACAGCCGGACGAACCTTCTCAACAAGATCGGCAAAACCCGCAGCCTGCGGTGGTGGCGTTACCTGCACGGCTTCCGCGCGGGCGTCATTGAGCGCACCGAGCGGGCCGGTCGCGACAAAACCACCGGCGAGAACAGCCGATAGTGCAATCGCGGCAACGCCTTTGCGATAGTTGGAAATCCTGGCTCTGGACATTTATTTCTCCTTACGAGCAGCAATCCGGCCGTCCCTGATCCTTCAGGAAACGTGGACCTGTGAAACCTTTATAGAGCGTAAGATAGTCAGGGCTACCTTACCGCTCCGTTTCCACAACATGAAAGTTTCGTAAGGTTACGAATAACAACCGCAGGCGACCAGCGCTTATTTTCCGTCCAGCAGACGCGCGAGTTCCACCTTTTCGCTTTCGGTGAGCGGTTTAGGCGCTTCGCCTGCCTGTTTGCGTCCGCGAAAGGCAACAACCAGCGCGACCGCACCGATCAGAAGCACGGCGACAGGAAAGCCCCACAGAAGCACTGTGCGCGCATTGAGACGCGGCTTCAGAAGCACGAATTCGCCGTAACGGTCGACGATGAAATCCATGACCTGTTCGTCGCTATCGCCTTCTTTCAGCCGGTCACGGACGAGAACGCGAAGATCGCGGGCAAGCTCGGCATTGGAATCGTCGATGGATTCGTTCTGGCAGACCATGCAGCGCAGTTCGCCGGAAATGGTTCGCGCGCGCTTTTCAAGCGCCGGATCGGACAGGACTTCATCCGGATTGACTGCGAACGCCGCCGTCCCTTGAATAGCCAGAGCAGCACCGAGCAGGAGCGCCGCAAATGCCGAGCGCTTTCTCATGCTGTGGCCTCCGCTTCTTTCGACGCAGACTTGCGACTGCGCGAAGGTGCGCCAACCCGCAGGCGACGATCTGCAAGGGAAAACAGCGCACCCACCATCATCACGAGAGCGCCATACCAGATGAGTGTCACGTCAGGCTTCCACCAGATGCGAACGACGGCTGATCCATCGCCCGATTCATCGCCAAGCGCGACATAGACCTGACTGAACCACAGGGTTTTGATGCCCGATTCAGTTGTTGGCATCTGGCGTGCTGGGAAAAAGCGCTTGGACGGCTCAATCTGCCCGAGACTGCGCGAGCTGGAATCGAGCAGCGTGAAAGTGCCCCGGTTTTCGGTGAAATTCGAACCGGTCAGCGGGCGCAGGCCGTCGAAGCGAAGTGTGTAATTCTGCACCTTGGCCGTGTCGCCCGGACGCATGATCAACACATTCTCAGTGCCAAACGTGGTCACGCTCACAATACCGAGCAGCGTTACGCCAAGCCCGATATGGGCGAGCGCCGTGCCAAAGACCGAACGTGGCAAACCCTTGAAGCGCGCAACTGCCTTGCCAGCGGATACCTTGCCGATGCCAGACTTGAGAACAAGATCCGTCAGGCTGCCGAAAATCAGCCATACGGCAAGCCCGATACCGCAGGCAGCGAGAACCGATTTCGCCGATGTGCTCCACAGAACGATCGCCGCAGCCAGAAGCGAGAGCGCGAAAGCTGTCATCAGCCGCTGCGACACGCCGTAAAGATCACCGCGTTTCCAGGCGAGCAGCGGGCCGAAGGGAACCGCAAAAAGAAGCGGGATCATCAGCGGACCGAACGTCATGTTGAAGAACGGTGCGCCGACGGAAATCTTGTCGCCGGTCATCACTTCCAGCAGCAGCGGGTAGAGCGTACCGATCAGCACAGTTGCGGCAGCGGTCGTCAGAAACAGATTGTTGAAGACGAGCGCGCCTTCGCGCGAAATCGGGTGGAAGATGCCGCCTGCCGTCAGGCTCTGCACGCGAAATGCGAAAAGCGACAGCGATCCGCCAATGAAAATTGCAAGGATCGCCAGAATGAAAAGACCGCGCCCCGGATCGGTGGCGAAGCTGTGAACCGAGGTCAGAACACCGGAGCGGACAAGGAATGTACCAAGCAGCGACAGCGAGAAAGTGAGGATCGCAAGCAGCACGGTCCAGATTTTCAGCGCCGAGCGTTTTTCCATCACGAGAGCCGAATGAAGCAATGCGGTGCCGACCAGCCACGGCATGAACGAAGCGTTTTCGACCGGGTCCCAGAACCACCAGCCGCCCCAGCCAAGCTCGTAATAGGCCCAGTAAGAACCCATGGCGATGCCACCAGTCAGGAACATCCAGGCCACGAGGGCCCACGGACGTACCCAGCGCGCCCATGCAGCATCGAGACGCCCCTCGAGCAGTGCCGCTACGGCAAAGGAAAAGCATACCGAAAAACCGACATAGCCGAGATAGAGCAGCGGCGGATGGATCGCGAGACCGATATCCTGAAGGATCGGATTGAGATCACCGCCCTCCATCGGAGCCGGAAAAATGCGGGTGAACGGGTTCGAGGTGAACACAATGAATGCCAGAAATGCGACACCGATCCAGCCCTGCACGGCAAGGACATTGGCGCGCAATGTTTCAGGCAGATTGCCAGAAAATGCAGCGACCAGCGCACTGAAAAAGGTGAGAATGAACACCCACAGCAGCATTGAGCCTTCGTGATTGCCCCAGACGCCCGTGATTTTGTAGAGGAGCGGCTTTTGCGAATGCGAGTTCTCAACCACGTTCAGGACCGAGAAATCCGACACGACATAGGCATGGACAAGCACCGCCGATGCAAGGCAGATCAACGCGAAGACTGCAATTGCCGTCGGCGCCGCGACTGACATGAGCTGCGTATCCCGGCGATGCGCACCAACCACCGGCACGATCGATTGGACAATCGACAGGGCCAGTGCCAGAACCAGAGCGAAATGGCCGATCTCGACACTCATCTGCAGTCTCCATCAAGCATCTGCCGGACCACCGGTCCGATACGAAATGCCCTAGTTTTTATTTGCCTTCCCAGACGCCCTTTTCCTTCAGGCTGTCGGCAAGGTCCTTGGGAACGTAATTCTCATCGTGCTTCGCCAGCACATTATCGGCGCGGAACACGCCATCGTCTCCGAAGCGCCCTTCGGCGACAACGCCCTGTCCTTCGCGGAAGAGATCGGGCGGAATACCCTCGAACACGACCTTCACGGTCTTGATCGTATCGGTCACTGTAAAGCGCAGCTCGCTGCCCTCGCGGCTGACGGACCCTTCCTCGACGAGGCCACCGAGACGGAACCGCGAGCCGGAGGCCATATCCTGTTCCGTCAGGTCGGCAGGTGTACGGAAGAAGCGAATGTCCTGACTAAAGGCCATCAGCATCAATCCAACCGCTACGGCCAGAACCGCCAGTGCGCCGCCGATCAGGAACAGGCGCTTGCGCTTTCTTTGGCTGACGGTTCGGGCAAAATTACCCGCCGGTTTGGCACCACGTGCGTTGTCTTCTGCGGTCGCGCTCATTTTTGTGCGTTCCCTGTCTCCAGTCCAAGACCGGCTGCGAAACTCTGCAAGTTCGTCCGGCTTTCGCCCTGAAGGGCTGCCACGCCGCGATTGAGAGCGTCCAGCGCTGCATCGCGACGGTTGAGGATCATATAGGAGCGCACGAGACGCTTCCAGCCTTCGACATCCCCACTATTCTGGCGAAGACTTTCATCAAGACGTTGAACCATGCCTTCGATCATCGCCTGCCGGTCCTCCGGGCTGAGCGACGAAGCGGCATCGACATCATCCGCTGTCGGCCCTTTCGGCTGCTGTTCACCGCTGGAAGCAGGGTTACGAAGCCGGGCGATAGCCTGTTCGATCTGACCGCGCCACGGCGCATCGGCCGGCGCCTTGTCGAGGAACGCCTGCAGGCGATTGGCGGCTATATCCATACGACCGTCCTGCATCTCGCCCTGTGCGAGGTAGAACTGCGGGCGAACATCATTCGGTTCGAGATCGGCAGCTTTCTTGAAAAAGCCTTCAGCCTCGGCGGTCACGGTGCCGCCCGAAGCGGTTGCCAGTGCTTCACCCAATCCCAAAACGCGTGGGAAATTCTCACCGGCGATGCGAATGGAGCTGCGATAGGCATTGACGGCATCAGCGGCGCGACCAAGCCGCAGATAGATCGGCGCCAGCACGTCCCATCCACGCACATCGCCCGGATTTTGCGCCAGATGCGCTTCGGCACGCGCTACCAGTTCATCGACAGAGCCGCGATTCGCACTGGCCGAAAGCCGTTCGGCGAGCGGCATGGAAGGCATGTCCGGTTTGCCGAAAAGCGGATAGATGCCCCAGGCGATCAGCGGCACTGCAAGCACGGCGATGAAAGCCAGCATCCGGCCCGGCACTGCCTTGCCCGCGGCTTCCGCAGCTTCCTTGCCGGACTTTTCAGCATTCAAAATGCGACGCGAGATTTCGATGCGTGCCTGTTCGGCGCTCTGCGGGTCGATCATGCCGCGTGCAGCGTCGGCTTCGACCTCGCGCAACTGATCCCGATAGACCTCAAGATCGTTCTTTTCAGCGGGCAAGAATGCCTGCTTGCGCCGCGTGAGAGGCAACAAAACAGCCAGAGTGGCTGCCAATGTCAGTAATGCTGCAATAAGCCAGAATCCCATGGCTACGACTTAAGCGCAGCCAAGGGAAAAACCAACTACTACCTGCAGTAAGTTGCTACCTAGGGCAATTCGCCGCAAAGGTAGGACGCGAGAGTTAGGTCAGAGGAGTCCAGCTGCCGTCTGGATTGCGACATGCTGTTCCACGGGAAGTCTGCTGCGACCCGCCGATGTTGAAGCTGTGCGAATACTGGCGGCAATTCTGAGAGCCGACCTGATAAGGCTGCGCCGCCGTCACGTCGCCGGAATTCGACCCGCTCCCGCTCCAGGATACGGCCTTGCCTGCCGGTGAATATTCAAGCGCACGATATTCAGCCTCAAGGGCCTTCTTGCGGTCGGCTGCGTTCAGCTGATTTGCGGCGCTGCCAAGGAGACCGTTTCCAAGAGACGTCAACAGGCTGGTTTCGGGCTTCTGTTCCGTAGAACCACCGCCCAGCGAAGCAAGACCAGTGCCCTTGCCGGTCGTGCCACAGGCTGACAATGCGAGCGCCACGGCAAGCATCATCGAAGCGACTGAAACTGGGTGAGAAAACCTGGATACCATCATCATAACAACCGGCCTTCATAAACAATTAGCATGCACACTATATCGGCATGTGACTTTTTCAGTTTATCTTCTAGTTGGCTTTCGACCAAAAACAACCTTCAATCTTCCGTCAGCGGCAACACGATCCGAACACCCAATCCACCAAACGCACTCTTGCCCAGATGCAGGCTGCCGCCATATTCGCGAACGGTATCCTGCACGATTGCCAGCCCAAGCCCCGTTCCCGGTTTTGTTTCATCGACGCGGCTGCCGCGCTTCAGCGCTGCCTCGATATTGTCTGATGCCAGACCTGGACCGTCATCTTCTATCAGGACTTCAAACTGCCGTTGCTCCCCAGAAATAGGGGCAAGCCCGATATTGATACGTTTGCGGCCCCATTTGCCCGCATTCTCCAGCAGATTCCCGACGATCTCTTCCAGATCTTCCCTTTCGCCAGCAAAGACCGCATTGGGCAGTTCATTCCTGAAGTTAACGCTGAAAGCCGGATTGAGTTTCGCCGTGACGCGCTGCATGCGTTCGAGAACCGGCGTCACAGGTGTACGGAACACCACACTGTCACGCTGCGCGGCAATGCGCGCGCGCTGCAGATAGTGCTGTATCTGCACCTGCATCGCCTCGCTCTGTTCCTGAACAATGCGTCCATGTTCACCACCCATGCTCCGTGCTTCATTGACCAGCACGGAAAGCGGGGTTTTGAGAGAATGGGCGAGATTGCCGACCTGCGTTCGCGACCGTTCGACAATACGGCGATTGTTTTCGATCAGCGCATTCATTTCACTGGCGAGCGGCGCAATTTCGACAGGCAGCGACGCATCGAGCTTGGACGAACGTCCCTCGCGAATATCGGCCAGCGCTTGACGCACCTTGTCGAGCGGACGCAGGCCGAACAGGATCACAGCGGCATTGATGAGGATACTGCCGATGCCGAAAATCGCCAGATAGGTCGCGAGGCTGGTTCTGAAATCGGATATCTCCTTCAGAACCTCGCTGAGATTGCCCATGACACGAAAACGCGCAACGCGATTGGCAGTATCCAGAACCACTTCGGTTTCAACGATGAAGAGCTCCTCGCCGTTGAGGCCGGGCAAGGTGTAGCTACGCATGAAGGAACTGTCGAAGGGTGCCTGCGAGACCGGCATTTCCGGTACGATGCGCCCTATCAGCGATGGCGATTGCAATTTTCCGGTCAGGTTCGGCGTGACGGGATCGACGGACCAGTACCAACCGGAGAGCGGGCTGGAATAGCGTAATTCGCCCAGTTCCGGGCGCCCCTGCAAGGAGCCCTCGCCCGACGTGCTGACGGCACCGACCAGACTGAACAGGTGGGCGGTCAACAGGCGTTCAAAATTGCTGCGCGCAGCTTCGCCATAAAGTGAGCCGATGAAAGTCGCCACCACCACAAGTGCCACGATGACCCAGATCGTCGAAAGAGTAACGACGCGGACTGCGAGCGAACGTAGCGGAGGAAAGACGCTAAGAAGCTTCAGCTGTCATCGCCTTTCGTTTCGTCCCCGCCCTCTTCAGAGCGGATGCGATAGCCCATGCCGCGCACGGTCTCGACCAGGTCGACACCCATTTTCTTGCGCAAGCGACCGACAAAGACTTCAATCGTATTGGAATCGCGGTCAAAATCCTGATCGTAGAGATGTTCGACCAGTTCAGTACGCGAGACCACCTCATCCATATGGTGCATCAGATAGGACAGAAGCCGATATTCGTGCGAGGTAAGCTTGAGCGCAACGCCGTTGACACTTGCCTTCGACGTTTTCGTATCAAGATAGAGCGGCCCGCAGACGAGTTCCGACGAAGCATGTCCCGCAGCGCGGCGGATCAGCGCGCGCAACCGCGCAAGCACTTCCTCGATATGAAAGGGCTTGGCCACATAATCGTCGGCTCCGGCGTCAATACCGGCAACCTTGTCGCTCCAGCGATCGCGGGCCGTAAGCATGAGAACAGGCATTGTACGCCCGCTGCGCCGCCAACGCTCCACGACGCTGATGCCGTCCATACGCGGCAGGCCGATGTCGAGCACCACAGCATCATAGGGCTCCGTATCGCCGAGATAATGCCCTTCCTCGCCGTCATAGGCACGGTCGACCACATAACCGGCAGCAGCCATTGCTTCGGAAAGCTGCCGGTTCAGGTCCTTGTCGTCTTCAACGATCAGGATACGCAAGCGGACATTCTCCCTCAATCTACGAAAAACAGCGGCAAAAGCTGTAGTTATTGAGCGGGAACAGCCACTTCAACGCGGCGTGGACGCTCGCCATCGCGGCCTGGCACAAGCACCACGACCACGCACATGGGACGCCCGTTCTGAGTCGTGGCGGTGGCCTTGGCAAGCTGACCGCCCTGCTGGGCAGCCACCTGTTCGCCGACCGCCGCACAATCTCCGGCGGCAGCGACAATGAGATTGGATTTCTGCGGCGCAGTCATCGGCAAGGCACCGGCATCGACCGGCAGCAAGCCAATACTAACCGCTAGAAGCGCGAAAACTTTGAGTGCAGAATTTTGTTTCATCATGCCGCCTTATATAGCGCCCCACAGCTGAACGATGCATGAACAACCATTCCTCTTCCGGGCCCAAAGGAAAATTCAGCCCCTGACTATCACGCTTTGTGAAATTATGAAATGCGTGAAGTGCCTTCTATACGACCGATTACCGTAACAATTCCGACAATTGCGGTCGCCTGTTGTAGCAGAATATCCGTTAAAGCATCCTGATCGATCAAGACGGTTGCGGTTCCGGAAGCACTAGAGAATGATTAAAAAACGAAACGAAACGAAACCAGTTGAACCAGGATCGACCAAGGCCATCCTCTATCTCAACCAATGAGCCTTTCTTTCTGGGGAATTATTGTCGACATGCGGAGGACGACTGAACCTACATGTCCGTTCCTTGCCCAGACCCATACAACACTAAACAGGAATGCCATGGACGAGATCGGTCTGTCTTCTGACATATCGACAAGTGTCTAGGTCTGACTGCTTTTTGCTTCCTCTATAGCAAAACAGCTAGGGGGACACTTGATTCCCGAAAGGTGGCTGCCAAACTCTTCTTGAACACCGAGAACAGTATTTTACGATTTCATCCATCGTCAGGATTCGTCATCGTTTCTTTTTCTTCAGGAAGTAGCCCGGGTATAGGCGCATGTTTCAGTCGTTCGGACAAATGCTGAAAAACCCCGAGAACCGACCACGCCGCCAAGCTTGTAACCGCGGATCCTATCAACATCAGTTCCTCCCGGCCAAGCAATCCTCCAAGAACCAATACTTCTGAAATCTTGACGCCTGCTGCGCCACCGAAAACAATGCCACAGATCACGCCGACCGCGAAACGGATCGCAGCTTCTCGCTTTCCTCGCGGAGCCATATAGGCGAGCGACATAAAAGAGCCTGCCATTGCACCCGCCATCTTGGCGAACCAGATCCACGTAACCTCAGAGGTAAATATTGCATCCTTAAGGTCAATCATGATGGTTTCCTTTCATGTTGCAGACCCAGATGCCAACCGCATCGCATTTTTTCTGTCTATGAAAACTACTCCGCAAGTGTACTGCCCCACTGAACTCCGCCTCATGAGTTTAATCGGGAGTTTTGTTGCACTTGCGGCGCGGCGCGAGATCATCTTTTCGTTGTCCAAAGAGAAGAAGACCCAAATTGGCCAATGTCTCATTACGATTTTTGCGGCAAAAACTTTATCCTCGACCAGTGGCCTCAAAAGACATCACCCTGAAAAGCCTCCACAGCTTTTCAGGGTGATGTTTGCATGCGTCGAAGGGAGATAAACCTGATTAGTCAGAACTCTTTGATTGTATATGAAACCTAGCAAAGCAGCGTTACGCAATCAAGGATTGTTTTCCTATAATTGATTTTATTCCTGACGCCAAAAAGCTGCGAGCGCCTTAACCATTTCACATGAGGTGTGGCTTATTTATCTGCTATGATGGAACGGTAATTTCGCCTTTCTCCGAAACCAACCATGCCGAAGTCAGTGTTCATGCGTAAAACGGCAGATAAAGACCCCGAAAGCGAGAAGCGCAAACCCTTCAGGGCGTCGCGCCTGATCGGGCTTGACGCATGGATCGATTCCACTCTCTACAGCCTGCGCTACAATCTCGGCGAGTGGTGGGAAAATATCACCATTTTCTCACGGCGTTTTCGCGTGCGCGGCTTCCGGCGTTTCGTGGTCGAAGTTCTCGATGAAGGGTTTACGCTCGGCGTTGGCGGTGCGGTGTTGATGCTCGTCCTCGCCCTGCCTGCCTTCGAGGAAACCAAGAAGGATTGGCGCGCGCAGGACGATTATGCCGTTACCTTCCTCGATCGCTACGGCAATGAAATCGGCCAGCGCGGCATTCTGCATCGTCAGGCCGTGCCCATCGACGAATTGCCGGATCACGTCATCAAGGCTGTGCTCGGCACCGAGGACCGGCGCTTCTTCGACCACTACGGCATTGATTTCTGGGGCCTGACTCGCGCACTCAGCCAGAACATGCGCGCCAATGGTGTCGTGCAAGGCGGCTCGACCATCACGCAGCAGCTTGCCAAGAACCTTTTTCTCTCCAACGAGCGCACCATCGAACGCAAGATCAAGGAAGCCTTCCTCGCGCTCTGGCTGGAAAGCAATCTCAGCAAGAAGGAAATCCTGCAGCTTTACCTCGACCGCGCCTATATGGGCGGAGGAACCTTCGGTATTGCTGCCGCTTCGGAATTCTATTTCGGCAAAAGCGTGAAGGATGTCTCGCTGGCAGAAGCCGCGATGCTGGCCGGCCTTTTCAAGGCGCCCGCCAAGTTTGCGCCGCATGTCAATCTGCCCGCAGCGCGTGCGCGTGCCAATGTCGTGCTTTCCAACATGGTTGAAAGCGGCTTCCTGAGCGACGGACAAGTGGCCGTTGCACGCCGTCATCCGGCAAGCGTCATCGACCGCGCCAAGAATGAGAGCCCGGATTACTTCCTCGACTGGGCTTTCGAGGAGGTGAAAAAGGTCGCCGCCAAAATTCCACAGCACACATTGATCGTGCGCACGACGCTCGACCGCAACCTGCAGAAGGCGGCAGAGGAATCACTGGAGTATCATCTGCGCCAGTTCGGCAAGGATTATAATGCTGCAGAAGCTGCGACCGTGGTCATTGCCAATGACGGGTCCGTCCGTGCGCTTGTTGGCGGGCGGGACTACGGCGAAAGCCAGTTCAACCGCGCCACCAAGGCATTGCGGCAGGCCGGTTCGTCCTTCAAGCCCTATGTCTACGCGGCAGCGATGGAAAAGGGCCTGACGCCCAGCACCATCGTTTCGGATGGTCCGATCAGCTGGGGTAACTGGTCGCCTCGTAATTACGGCCGCAGTTTTGCCGGTCGTGTGGACCTGACGACCGCACTTGTCCGTTCATTGAACAGCGTACCGGTGCGGCTGGCGCGCGATTATCTGACCACAACCCCCATCGTAGCCCTCACCAAGGCGATGGGCGTGGAATCGCCGATCTCGTCACACAAGACCATGGTGCTCGGCACATCGGAAATGACGGTGATGGATCAGGCCACCGGCTTCAACGTGTTTCCGAATGCGGGCATGGCCGGTAACCGTCATGCATTTACGCAGATCGTTTCGTCGGAAGGCAAGGTTTTGTGGGACTTTGGTCGCGATGCACCGAAGCCGCACAGGGCGCTGTCGGAAAAGGCCGCACTCGAAATGAATTCCATGCTGGTGCAGGTGCCCGAACGCGGCACCGGACGCCGGGCGGCATTGCCGATGACGCGGGTGGGTGGCAAGACCGGCACAACACAGAACTATCGCGATGCATGGTTCGTCGGCTTCACCGGTAATTTCACGGCGGCTGTCTGGTTCGGCAATGATAATTTCACGCCGATGAAAGACCTGACCGGCGGCATCCTGCCAGCCATGGCCTGGCAGCGCATGATGGCCTATGCGCACCAGAATATCGAGTTGAAGCCAATACCCGGCGTTACTCCGCCTTTCCCGGCGCCGCCCAAGAAGAGCGAGCCGCAAGTGGCAAATGCCAAGCCGGAAGAAACCATGGCAGCACCGCCGCGCATACTCTCGCCCATGTCGACAAAAGTTATCAAAGAACTGCATGACCGCTTCCTTGCGGCTCCGCCTCTGCCTAAGATCGCCGAACGCACGAAAATATCGGTACTCTGAGGGGCGATGTTCAAAAGGATATTCAACTCGGCGATTGTGCTTGTGCTGGCGCTTGGCGGCGGCATCTGGAGCGTCGACAAGGTTCTCGACCGGTTTGAAGGTTTCGGAGAACTTCGTGTCGGGGTCTGGAGCGCCTATCCGGCGGCAGGCACACCCGATGCCGACCCCTATTCCAAGGCCCGCGCGGCCCGCAAAGCCTATCTGGCGCTTGGAACGGCGGAAGGTCTTCCATTCTATGCGCGCAGCGACAATAGCGGGCGCACCCTCAGGCGCGGCTGCACCTATCGCCTGAGCGGCTTGACGCCACCGGCCCGATTCTGGACCGTCTTTCCCGCCTCGCCCGATCTCGAACCGATCACGCCGCGCGAAGGATTGCAGGGAGCGCTGCATTCCCGCGAAGTCCTGTACGACGATGACGGCAGCGTCACGATCACCATCGGCCCCGATGCAGCGCCGGGCAATTGGCTGCCAGTGGAAGGAAGCGGCGATTTCGTTCTCGTCATGACGCTTTACGACACGCCAGCGGCATCATCTTCCGGTCTCTCCGATCTGGTGATGCCAGGCCTCGCCCATATCGCGGGTGCAAGCAAGGGGGCGTGCCGTGGCTAGAATTTTGCGCCTCGTTCTCCTCGGCATCGTGGGCGCTGCGATTGTTCATATCGCGGTTCTCTTCCTCGTCCCCTTTTATTCAGACAAGAATGCATGGTCGCGGATCGAAGCTGGAAGCGAGCCATATCGTTTCCACAGGCTGGACAAAAAGACCGGTCCGGTCAGCGACAGTGACCCGCTGGTGCAGCAAGCCACCTGCCGCTTCGATCTTGCCGATGGTCCCGTGCACATCACGACCGGGGCAAATGTGCCCTATTGGTCGCTCTCGATCTATGCGCCCAACGGAGACAATCTCTATAGCCTCAACGACAGCGTTTCCAACGAACGCAAGCTCGATCTGATCCTTGCCGATCCCATCGGCATGGCAAGTCTGCGCTCGGATGGTTCGCATGCCGATGCACGTTCCATCCTGATTGAGCAGAATATCGGCGAAGGTGCCGCCGTGCTGCGCGTTTTCGTGCCTGACGCGACGTGGAACACGGAAGTGCGGCGCTTCTTTGCGGAGGCGGAATGCGCGCCGTTTGAAGGGCTCTAGATACCCGACCCAAATGCTGTTTCTTTATGGCACGGTTAATGAGTTGCTAAGGCTTCAACGCTACTATCCGGAATACCGACCCATGCGGGGTGCATTTGCGCATCAACCGGCTGCCGCCGGATGCGTGATCTGCAATTTGGGGCGGGTGAGTTGTGTGCCTACCGGAGTATTCTGCGTGACAAATGAACAGTTCCGCGCCCTGGAGGATATTTCAGGCCACCGGAGCCCGTCGAATTCAAAAGCGGGGAGCAGCAAGGCGGACGACCTTCTGGCGGCCGCGATTTCGGCGTTTGCGGGTATCACGCGCCCCGGACGGCAGGATATGCAGCAGCTTGAAGATCTTGCCATGCCGCTTCTCCAATGCGCTTCCACTCGCGGCAAGCGCCATGCGGCCAATGCGCTGGCACAATTGGAGGACGCACCGCGCCGCCTTATTCTGACGCTGGCCGACGACCCCGTCGAAATCTCCGCACCGATCCTGTTGCGCTCTCCCCTTCTGCGCCCTTCCGACCTCATCGAGATCATCGGCAAGAACGGTCTTGCCCATGCGCGCGCCATTGCGCGACGCCAGTCCGGTGACGTTCTTTTGCAAGGCGTGCTGCGCAGTTTCGCCGATCCGGTCATCGATCGCACGCTGACCCTTCAGGAAAATCTCGCCAATATCGAGGCCGAACCGCTCGAAAGGCCGGATGTACCTGACCTTTCTGCGGCCAGAGCGCCGCTGATGAAGGAAGACAGTTCCGAACGACTGGCGCGCGCGCTGCAACAGCCTTTCTTCGAGGCTGGCGCAACTACCGGCTCACAGCATCTCATCGATACCGCACTGCTGATCGACAGCCAGTTTTTCCGCAATGCGCTGGCCGATACGCTCGACCTGTCCTTTGAACGGTCCGACGCGATCATCGGACAGTGGCCGGATTCGCATCTGCCGATTGCACTCAAGGCGCTCGGATTGTCGCCTGCAGAATGCTATCTCGTCATGACTGCCATTCTGGGGCCTATCGACACCAACCGCGACAGCCTGCGTGAGTTTGTGCATATTTATCGCTCCATCGACCGCGAAAAAGCGATGGCGCTCGTGCGGCGCTGGAAGGCGGAAGACATGTCGGCCATGCTGCGTGGGAAATTGCGTGAAATGGCCGAGGACGACACGCCACTCGCCGACGCCGCCAATTCCGATCACCCGTCGCTTCAGCGATTGGTGAAATAGAGTTCATCAGGAAGAAGTTTTAGAAGGCTTCTCCGTCCTGCGAAATCGAGAACAGTGCCGACGCATCGGCTATATCTTCCAGTTCGACCAGCCACAGGTCGGGGTCGAAGCGGGTTTCCCGCGCCATACGGTCACTTGCCGCCATGTCATCGGCATCGTGCAGAATGCGCAGAAACATGCGCTCGCCGTCATTATCCTCTTCATAAGAAGTTTGCGGCGCAGGCGAATATAGATCGCAGGTGCCGAAGCGTGAGCTTACCTTGATGAAGATTGCGCCCGCCTCCGGCGATCCGCGACGGGCAAGATAGGCAAAGCCGCCCTCGCCCTGAACCTTGCGGATCAAAGCCGAAACCCAGAAGTCGGATGTCAGGCGCATCGGAAACCCATCAGCTTATCAGGCCGATCTCGCGCATCTTGGTGATGAGCGTCGCATCGATTTCGCCGGTTACCGGCATACTGAACAGTTTCTGGAATTCGCGCACCGCTTCCTGTGTCGTCTTGCCCGGCTGTCCGTTCACCGGCACGGTGTCATTGCCGAATGCTTTCAACCCGGCCTGTACGCGGATGATATCCTGCGAACTCACTTTCACCGATTGCACGGCGGGCGTTGCCGCCACCTGCTTTTTCGGTACGGGCTTTTCATAGGAAGCGAGAGCGGGTTTCGGTTTTGAAACCGTTTCCGTCTTCAAAACGGCGGGCTGCGGGCGCGGCGTCGGAACCGCTACCTCGATGACTTTTGCCACATCGTCCTGAGCCGGGGCACTGTTTTGGGCATCGGCCTGCAACTGCGCCGGAATATTTGCTTCCTGCACGCCGAGCTTCTGCTGCAAAGCGCGCCAGCGTTCCACCGCTTCGCGGGTCTGCGGCCCGGTGAAACCATCCACCGGTCCCTTGTAAATTCCAAGCGTCGAAAGACGTTGCTGCAGCCGTGCGATTTCGAGATCGGCGTTGGGCGCAAGTGCCGGCAGCATGTCATCAACCGATGCGCTCATGTTCAGCCGGTCCGCCGACAGGCTGGCGGCTTCCAGCGGCTGGGCAGTCTCATTGTTTGCAGGTTCGGCAGAGGCGGTCTCGGTGGGCTTCGGGGCATTGTCACTTGCCGCCGCCGTGCCCGGCAGGACTGCACGTGGAGTCGGCTTGAACACAAAGTCCGGTCTTGTGCTGAAGAATACGGCCTTGTGCGCCTCCGGCTGATACCAGAGCGCGTTAGCCGAGACGAAACTCATCACCACCAGAAACGCAGTTGCCCCGCCAGTCAGGACGGGGTTGCGCACGATGAAATCTCCGGCAGCAATTGCAAGTGCCGAAGCCGATGTGAAGAAAAAGTGGAGGAGCCGCGAGCCGAGACTACGCCGTTTTGCGGGTTTGCGCATCTTTCTGCTCCCGGATTTGGCTGTTGTCTTCGTCGTTCTGCCAGTCATTACGCCTTTCCCCCTGGTGACGGTGCATGTCGATCACCATGCCAAGCTCTGGGCCAAGTTCCTGATATTCGTCTTCTCCCATGACAACCTGCGGGCCTGCCACCGGAAGGCGGATCGTGACGATCGTGCCTTCGCCGGGGCAACTCTTGAGTTGCATGCTACCCTGATGCAGTTCCACCAGCCCCTTGACCACAGAAAGTCCGAGGCCACTTCCCTCCTGCGCGCGCGTATAGTTATTGTCGGCGCGCACGAATGGCGTGCCGATGCGCTGCATATCTTCCGGCTGGATGCCGATGCCCGTATCCGACACGCTGATTTCCAGCATCGCGCGTCCGCTCGCCATCACGCGGGTTGCATCGATGGTGACGCAGCCGCCGCTTTGTGTGAACTTCACCGCATTACCGGCCAGATTGAGCAGAATTTGCTGGATGGCGCGGCGATCCGCCACCAGCTCACCAATGCCTGCGCCGACGCGGTGGCAGAAGGCAACGCCTTTCTTTTCAGCCTGCGGCAGCATGACAGCGGTGCACATTTCAGCCGCGTCACGGAAAGCGAAGTTCTGCGGGTCGATGCTGTAATTGCCGGTTTCCAGACGCGAATTGTCGAGAACAGCATTCACGAGTTCCAGCAGATAATGACCGGACTGGTGAATGAGGCCCGCATATTCGCGCTGCTTCTCATTGGCCAGCGTGCCGCCCATTTCATGCGACAGCATATCGGAAAAGCCGATGATCGAATTGAGCGGCGTGCGCAGCTCATGGCTGACGGCTGCAAGCAGACGGCCCTTGCCGATGCGCTCCGATTCCAGCTCCGCTTTCAATGTTGCAATCTCGTCCAGAAGCTTCTGCTCGCCTTCGAGCGAGCGGCCAACGAGCGTGATAGCGCGAGCGCTTGCGGCACCTTCGAGACGATAAGTGCGGAAGACCGTATCGCCATTTTCGATGGAACGCAGGCGCACATCGATCTTGCTGGAAGCGGAACCGGCGCGAAGATCGGCCAGAAGCGAAAGATATTCTACACGGTCGGCGACATGAACACGGTCGATGAGCGCCGTGCCTTCCAGCATTTTGGACTGTACGCCCAGAAGCTTTGCCGAATTCATATCGACCGAGGCAACCACGCCATCCGAATCGAGGCTGAACTGCAGGTCACCCGCAGCAACTGCGACTTGCGGCGCGGTGACCTTGATCTGCGCGGGCCTGGCGGCGCTCGCGTAACCACGTGCAACAAGGCTTGCTGCATAAAGTACCAGAACAGCGACGGACACATAGCTGCCGCCGGAAATGGCGCCACCGCTTGCCGTCGCAAAATAGCCGAGAATCATGGCCGCGAATGCAGCGCCTGCTACTGCGGCGGCAGGCTTGCGGGTCGCAAACCAGACTTCAAGCGGCAGACCAGCCGCCATCAACCACAAAACCGCATTGCCACGAGAAAAAGCGCCAATGGCAGCAAGACCCACGCCATAGGCAGCGAAGTTCAGGCCAGCCAGAACAGGTGCGGCGACGCCCATCAGCGACAGCGCGCAAAGGATCATGGCGACGCCTGCAAAACTTGCTGCAAGAATCGCAAATTCCGTAAAGCCCGGCGTTACGCCAGAGGCGAGCACGGCCGCACAAAGCAGGACCGGCGCGGTGATGACCGAACCGATAACACGTATGGAGGCCGCATCGGGACTGGATACCCAGCGGCGGCAGAAACGTTCGTAAAAACGGCTGATCGCCTGCACATTCGTGCGGACGGTCTCGGCTGTTTTCAAAAGAATGGCGTTCAACGTGCCGTACTCACTCAATACTCTTGCATGGTCTAAACCGGAAAACCGTTCGCCGTGACGACGCTCTCCCAGCCAGCAACAGATTGCAGCCGAGGCTTTAAAGAAACGATAAAGCGGGACCGCCCAAAGCGGATAAGTGACGCGTCGGGTCTGCTTTTCTGCCTATGGTAAACAGAGAGTAGCGATCAGGTGGCGAAACCACAGCCGCGGCACAATTTTGACGTTCAAATGCTTTACCATGACACGCATCTTGTCCGAAAACCGTTTCACACTTTTCGGGATGCGCTCCAATAAACCGAACAGTTACGGAATCTTTTCCAATTCATCGGACATTGACGCAAACCGAGAGCACGCAACCGCAAGAAGGCAATGATCCGTTTTCTCCTCAAATCCGTATTCTGGCTGTCGTTGGCATTCATCGTGATGCCGCGCTTCTTTCCTGTGGATGAGCAAAACAAGCCGCAGGAGAAGCCCGCTATTGCCGAGACGAAGCGGGAGCCGGATTCAATCGACCAGCTTCTCGCCAATGGCAAAACCGCCGTGGAACTGGGCAAGCTGTGCATCGACAACCCTTCCTTCTGCCAGAACGGCACCTCACTTGTCTCCAGCGCCGGAAGCGGCCTTCTGGAAGGAAGCCGCGCTGCCCTCGAATATCTGAGTGATCGTTTCGGCACAAAACCGCAACCGCCTGCGAGTGTGGAACCGGTTGCCACCGCACCTATGCAGGCCGCAATCGGCATTCCCATCCCGACCTCGCGGGAAGAAGCCCTGCGTACACTGGACCGTCGCCCGACTGGTTCTATTCAACGCTAAAGCTTTTTTAGACACGCAGCTGGGTGCGCTCGAGTTTTCCGTGACCTTGCAGCGTTTCATGACTATATAAGCGGCAAGAAACTTCTTTCAGGCGAGTATCATGACCACGACCATCGATAGCATCATGTCCGATTTCGAATTTCTCGACGATTGGGAAGACCGCTATCGCTATGTCATCGACCTCGGCAAGGAACTGCCGCCCTATCCCGACGATGCACGCGACGCTGCACACAAGGTTCAGGGCTGCGTCAGCCAAGTCTGGCTGAAGACGCTGCCACAAGACGGCAACGATCCGGTCATCGAGTTTCTTGGCGATTCCGATGCGCATATCGTGCGTGGTCTGGTGGCCATCGTGCTGGCACTTTATTCCGGCCACAAGGCTTCAGAAATTCTCGCGGTGGACCCGGAAGCCATTCTGAAAAAGCTCGGCCTCGATGAACATCTGACACCGCAGCGCTCCAACGGACTGCGCGCCATGGTGGCACGCATCCGTCGTGAAGCAGAGCTGGCGAAAGAATCAGCCTAAGAACCCGTTCCAAAAGTCGCCCTGTGCGGCTGCAAATGGCAATTTACCTGCGTTCCGGTGCTCATGTGCCAAAAAGTACATTGCGCTCCGGTACTCGAAAATCACCATTTTCGCACTCACATGCCGCTTTTTGATTCAGGCTCTAAGAGTTTCTCAACCGACAAGGCTGCGGCGAGCAGCCTTTTATCCGTGCCGCCGCGCGCGCTGAGCATGAAGCCGGTCGGCAGTGTCATGCCCGGCATGGGCACGGTGATGCTGCACAGGTCGAACTGGTTTCCGACCTGCGTATCACGCAGCAGCAGCCCTTCCACACGGTCATATTCAGCCTCGTCATTGCTGACCGAAGCAATCGTCGGCGCAACAATCGGCGTAGCGGGCGTTGCGAACATATCGAAGCCGCTCAGGCGCTCGTCCATTTGCCGAACCAGCGTTGCACGTGTTTCCATGATCCCGCGATAGGTTTCCATCGGAACCTTGACGCGGACGGACAGCGGGTGCTTCACACGAATATCGACATTGGCGTCAGGATCGCTAAGCCAGGTCGATGCGTGGATATGACTTGCCTCGATCCCGGCGATTGAGCCAACGCGGGTTGCCTCACGCAGGCGCTGGATCAGATCGTCGACTTCCAGATCGGCGATGATCGCTCCTGCCTTTTCAAGAAGCGCAACCGTTGCTTCGAAGTGCTTTGCGACGTCGGGCTCCATATCGGCCAGAAGATAGCCTTTCGGCAGTGCAATGCGCAGACCCTTCAGCGGCAAGGCGTTCGGCAACACGGGCGTTTCGCCTGCCATAATCGCATCGCTTATAATGGCGTCGGCTACTGTCCTGGTCAGCGGACCAACGGAATCGAGCGACGGCGCCAGCGGAAACGCACCGTCGAGCGGAATGCGCCGGGCGGTCGGCTTGAAGCCGACAATGCCGTTCAGCGCTGCCGGAATGCGCACCGATCCCCCAGTATCCGAACCGATAGCGATCTCGCTTGTTCCTTCCGCTGCCGAAACTGCCGCACCCGACGACGATCCGCCCGGAACGCGCGTCGGATCAATCGCATTGCCCGGCTCGCCGTAATGCGGATTGAGGCCGACCGGCGTGAAGGCGAACTCCGTCATCTGGGTCTTGCCGACAATGACCGCACCCGCATCGCGCAGACGGCTGACAATCTTGGCATCCTGTGTCGCCGGGGCAGCATCGCGGCGAATAACCGAACCGGCAAGCGTCGGCTCTCCGGCAACATCGAAGAGATCCTTGATCGAAACAATGCGCCCGTCGAGCGGCCCAAGGGCGCGCCCATCACGAAGACGCGCATCGGCGGCGTCAGCCTCAGCGCGCGCTTGCTGTGCATAGACCTTGCTGAAAACGTGTTCGCTTGCTGTCCGCGCTTCCAGACGCGACAGGATGCTTTCCAGCCGATCCCGTACCGAATTCATGTGATTTCTCCCCACTTCCCCAACGGACACAAAGTCCCTTTGAGAAAGAGGCGATAGCCCCGCCCCGGAAAGGTGTCAATGAGTGCGCCACCTCACATATTCTGCGGACGCATTTGCGGCCGGTAGTCGTCTGCTCCCCAATGCAGGACAGCGCCTCTGCCCCGCTCCTTTTCGAGTTGAGGATTGTAGTGCCGGTGCAGCGCGGCCAGACCGACCTTGAGCAGCATCTTGGCAGAACGAACGGGCCATTGCCGCTCACGTTCCACGGTTTCAAGCCCTTTCAGGAAGCAGCAGACATCAACCAGAACGCCGTTCAGTTCCGGCCCGACTGCTTCCAGCGCCCGCTCGACGCGGATGCGGCTGGCCAGCGCGATATCGGTCAGCTCTGCCATGCCGCCCGGCCCGCTGCGCCCGCCGCCAACACTGGTGTCCCAGCGCATGGTGACGGACGGCATCAGCGATCCGCGTGTGAAGTCGGCCCGCAGCCTTTCACCGGCAAGGAACTCGCTCTCCAAGATAAAGGAAGAACCATTCGCATTCTTGCGCCTGTAGAGCATCGCAAGAGGCGATTCCTCTGGATTGATCTCAATCTTTTCGCCCTGCTCATAGTCAATCGTCTGCAAGGTTCTTGCCGGGTTGCGCAACGGCTTGCCGCCTTCCTTTGCGCGCTTGATAGTGGGCTGCGATGAAACAAGCCGTTCCTCATTCCAATACAGCAATCCCTTTTTCTGCATGGCCTCCAATTCGGCGCGGGAAGCAGCGATGGTCCCCTGATCCGTTGCAAGCAAGACATGCGAAGCGCGAATGGAATCCTGAACCTCGCAGCCGCCATTTTTCAGAAAGCGCATAATTCTCGCTTCGGACGCTAACAATTGGGTGGTCATGCCGCCAACCTCCAGGCCGTGAAAGCACTTTGCGCAATGCGTTCGAATGTCGAGACGATCGCATCGAACTCCGTATCGTCGCGCATGTCCTCCACCAGATGGCAGGCATGCATTACGGTTGTCCGGTCTCGCGCAAATCCGGCAGCCACTTCACGCATGGCCAGCCCGAAAGCCGTGTGCGCGACATACATGCCGATCTGCCGCACACGCGCCACCTCTCGCCTGCACCGCAGTGGTGACCGCAATTCCGCGCCGGAAACACCGAACATAGTCACCAGCAGATCAATAAGGGCATCGCACAGCGCTATGTTCTGCTGCTCCCGCGACCGGTCGGCGACACCCTCTACCCTTCCAAGGTTAAGGCTTCGCCCATGCCGCACCGCAAGCAACTTCAATGCTTCGAAAGCTTCCGCCCGTGTATGAATGACATCCGATAGTTCCAAAGACATTCATCTTTCCTCGCCAAAATAGGAATATCTTCTTATACGGAGAAAATTGCAAGTGTGGATAAGTTTCCGAGAAGGAATTGCTGTCTGCGGTTAGTTTCGACAGCTCTAACATAGGCTAAAGCCTTGCCAAAACGGCATTAACGCGTTTGAATCCATCGCGTTTGATGGCCATCTTACAGAAAAATCAGAAAGAATCTAGGAATATTATCCAACGACATTTCGCGTGGCTCATGCTCATTCGCATCAAGAAATGAGGAATGATCGCCATGGACGCGGATCTGAAGCAAGCCCGCACACTATTTTTTGCCCGGCAAAAACAGAATCAACTGACCGCAATGCAACGCATTGCCTTGCAGATCATCGCCGGCATCGATCTCGATGAAGTTCTCAAGGCCCCGCTGGAAGAGAAGGAACGGACCAAACGGCGTCTGACGCGTCTCATGGAAAGGGAGCGCCTGAAAGGAATGTGCGGCAACTGGAATTATGACCTGAACAGGCACATTGCACTAAAACAAGCATTCGACCGGATTGGTTGAAAAGACCATGCGCTTCCGGACGTGCTCAAATCCAAAACAAAATGGCCAGCATCTAGGAGCGTAAGCTCAACGATACTGGCCATTTCTATAAAGCTCTCAGAACAGACACTGCAAAGCGCGGTCCGCTCGACAGTCGGAGCGATTAAGCGTCCTTAGGCTTGCGGCCCAGGCCCATCTTCTTAGCCAGGCGCGAGCGAGCAGCAGCGTAGTTCGGAGCGACCATCGGATAGTTCGGGTCGAGATCCCACTTTTCGCGGTACTGTTCCGGCGTCATGTTGTAATGGGTCATCAGGTGACGCTTCAGCGACTTGAACTTCTTGCCGTCTTCGAGGCAGATGATGTAGTCGTCGTGAACCGACTTCTTCGGATTGACGGCAGGCTTCGGCTTCTCGACAACGACAGGCGCTTCTTCGCGTTCGACGTGACGCTTGAAAGCAGCGTGTACTTCAGCGATCAGCAGCGGCAGTTCACCAGCGCGAATCGAATTATTGCCGACATATGCGGCGACAACATCTGCAGTAAGGCTCAGAAGCAGTTCCGCGCTTTCGTCGTGGGTGTCCAGATTTTCCATTGTATTTCCTTTTTACTTCTTATTGTTGCGTAATCGACGACTGGGGATCCCCGCCTGCCATCGTCGTTACGTATTCCTAAACCCTGCCCCATCCGTTCCCGGCTGCGAATACCAGTTGATAATGTCATTTGCAATAGAATTGTCAAACCACATTACATTAACAACAAGTCTTTCTTCTTGAATCATCAAATAGAAAAACTCGAACTCAACCTTACTAAGATGGGGAAACTTTGAATCGCGATGTGTTCGCGTTGCCGCCCCTGCCGTTTATTGAAGGATATGGATGAAGCTGCAGTTCACAGCCGTGCTTCCTTTAATTTGCTCGAACTGCGTTAGCAATAGTTTTCTCCCTCAAGTTTTCTTGTACGAAGTCCAAGACTAACATGTTTCCGCTAGGTAGCTTTTGGCGACAGAATCGGGCCTCAAAAAGGCATTGCTCAAATATATTTCAACGAAATCAACTCGCTTTCGCCACTTCGGCCAACTATATAAATATCACTATCACCCGCTAGTGGTCCGATTCCAACATTTGCATCCCTCGGTTCAAGCGCTGAGCAAATGTTGGTATCCAAAAGACCACTAGGAAGTATATGTATCTGGTGGATTTTTCGAATTTGACGTTTGAAACAGCATCTATGTCAGCCGGGATTCAAACGTCAAATTCAATCCACTAGAGCATGTCTCCCGAATGTGGGAACCGGTTTCGGGATAAAGACATGCGTAAAAACAAACAGATAGAGCATTTCCAATGATTCAATCAAAACAGGAAATGCTCTAGAAGGCACGGCTTACCGGCCTTGCAGCAAATCGAAACAGTTTTCATCGGAATTGTGGATGTCTCAAAGCTCCCCCCAACTTCAACCACCGCATGCAGCCAAACATCCGGTCAATGACACCCGCCACGGGATCACACGCACCGACGACTATGCTTGGTCGCGTGCGGACAATTGGCAGGAAGTATTCAAGGACCCGTCGGTTCTGTCCCCTGAAATTCGCACGCATCTGGAAGCAGAGAATGCATATCAGGCAGCGCTGATGAAGGACACGGAAGCGCTACAGAAAAGCCTGTTCGCAGAAATGCGAGGACGCATCAAGGAAGACGACTCCTCCGTCCCCGCGAAGGATGGGCCTTTCGCCTATGGCGTGTCCTATCGCACCGGCGGCGAGCAGCCCTATTTCATTCGCACGCCACGCGATGGCGGCGCGGAAACCATCCTCCTCGACGGTGACGTCGAAGGCAAGGACAAGGCCTATTTCCGCCTTGCATCAGCCGATCATGCGCCGGATCACCAGCTTTTGATCTGGGGTTACGATGACAAGGGTTCGGAATTCTACAAGCTGAAAGTCCGCGACCTGTCGTCCATGAAAGACCTTGAAGACATCGTCACCGACACGAATGGCGGCGGTGCGTGGGATGCGGAGAGCAAGGGCTTTTTCTATACGCGCCTTGATGAGAACCATCGACCGTCCAAGGTTTTCTATCACAAGGTGGGCACGGACCAGTCTGAGGACCATCTGATCTACGAAGAGAAAGATCCAGGCTTCTTCCTCGGTGTCGGCGGCTCGGCGCTGGACGACTATATCTTCATCGACATTCATGACCATGAAACGTCGGAATGCTGGCTCCTTCCAGCCAGCGATCCGGCGGCAAAGCCGCAGCTCGTCATGGAGCGCAAGACCGGTACGGAATATGACATCGCACCGGGTGGCGATGTGTTCTACATCCTGACCAATGCGGATGGCGCCAAGGATTTCAAGATATGCCAGGCGCCTGCTGCCACACCGCAGCCGGAAAACTGGGTCGAGGTCGTGGCGGAAAAGCCGGGGCGGCTGATCCTGTCACACTCCGCCTACAAGCATCATCTTGTCTGGATGGAACGCGATAACGGCCTGCCGCGCATCGTGATCCGTGATCGCGAAACCGGCGAGGAACATGCCATCGCCTTCGACGAGGAGGCCTATTCGCTCGGCCTTCACGGCAGCGCCGAATATGATACGGATGTGATCCGCTTCTCCTATTCGTCCATGACGACGCCGGAACAGCTCTTCGACTACAATATGCGGACGCGCGAGCGGAAGCTCTTGAAGACGCAGGAAGTTCCTTCCGGTCACAATGCGCATGACTATGTCACGCGCCGGGTGTTCGCCAAGGCTTCGGATGGTGAACTGGTGCCGGTGTCCCTGCTCTATCACAAGGATACAAAGCTCGACGGCTCCGCGCCCTGCCTGCTTTATGGCTACGGCTCCTATGGCATCACCATTCCGGCAAGCTTCAGCACGTCGCGGCTCTCGCTCGTGGATCGCGGCTTCGTCTACGCCATCGCGCATATCCGCGGCGGCAAGGACAAGGGTTTTGCCTGGTATGAAAACGGCAAGCGCGACAAGAAGGTGAACACGTTCACCGATTTCATCGCTGCCGCAAGGCACCTCGTTGCCGAAGGCTTCACCAGTCATGACCGCATCGTTGCGCATGGCGGTTCGGCAGGCGGCATGCTGATGGGCGCGATTGCCAATATGGCCCCCGACGCATTCGGCGGCATCATTGCCGAAGTGCCATTCGTTGACGTGCTGAACACGATGCTGGACGACACTCTTCCGTTGACCCCGCCGGAATGGCCCGAATGGGGCAATCCGATCACATCGGAAACGGATTACCGGATCATTGCCGGCTATTCGCCCTACGACAATGTCAGCCGTCAGGCCTATCCCGCCATTCTGGCCGTGGCAGGCCTTACCGATCCGCGCGTCACGTATTGGGAGCCTGCAAAGTGGGTCGCCAGACTGCGTGAGCTCAAGACCGACGACCATCCCGTCCTGTTCCGTATCAATATGGATGCGGGCCATGCCGGGGCGTCGGGTCGCTTCTCGCGACTGGAGGAAGTCGCCTATACCTATGCCTTCGCGCTCAAGGTGACAGGCAAGGCGGGCGACACGCTCTGATCCGCGAAAACAAGCATCGCGTCCGGCTTTTTTAGGATGCGATGCTTCCTTCATTTTTTGCATGTCTTGATCCCGAAACCGGTTCCCACTTACGGGAGACATGCTCTGAAAAAACGCGCTACTTCGCTTATGATCTTATAGTATTGTTCAATAGCTATTCTTTTTAGGGAAAAACCGATGTTGCGTCAGGTCATTGCCGTTTGCCTCACTTCCGCATCGCTTGCGGTTTCCGGCCTTGTCGCGTTGCCGATGTCGGCTGAAGCGCAGGTGCGCAAGGATGTCAGCGAATATGCGGGCCAGCGTTGCAGCGTGCCGAGAAAAGGCAGCGGCATCATCGTCGGCCAGTTCAGCGGCGTGGACGACTCGCCCTTCATCACAGGCGGCGACGGACTCGTTTCGATCGACCGTGTCCGGTGCTTCAGCAGCATGTCTGAATGCAAGGGCTGGCTCTATACGATGCAGAGCAAATATACCAATGCTGGCGCCGCTACTCTGGTGCGTTGCACCAAGCGCTGAAGCTGAACATAAAAACTGCGGTTTTCACGAAGCCTCGCGAATGGCATCCTCCCAACACTTGATGCATCGCCTTCGGGCGTCATCTTCGGTTTGGGAGGATCGGAAATGCAGCAGGCCAGTTATGTACACGGTGCGAGCGACAAGCTTCTCATCGGCAATACGATCGGTCGGCATCTCGACCAGATCGCGGAAAAATATCCCGACCGTCCTGCCGTGATCGTCCGGCACCAGAATATCCGGCTGACCTATTCCGAACTCAAACAACTGACCGATCGGCTTGCCGAAGGCTTCCTCGCCATCGGGCTTCGCCCCGGCGAACGTCTCGGCATATGGTCGCCGAACAATCTCGAATGGATTCTCACCCAGTTTGCGAGCGCAAAGGCGGGTCTGATCCTCGTCAACATCAACCCGGCCTATCGGGCGCATGAGCTGGAATATGTGCTGGGGAAAGTCGAATGCGCAGCACTCATCCTCGCGCCGTCACTGAAAACCAGCAACTATATCGATATCCTGCGCAGCATCGTGCCTGAACTGGATGAAGCCCGCCCCGGCCACGTGATGTCTGAGCGACTTCCCAATCTAAGGTGCGTCATCCGGATCGGCGCGGAACAGACGCCGGGCATGCTGAATTTCGACGATGTCGCCCAATCCGGCGATGAAGTCACCGGGCAAGAACTGGCGCAGCTTGCCGAAGAACTGCAATTTGACGATCCCATCAATATCCAGTTCACCAGCGGCACGACCGGCAGCCCGAAGGGCGCAACGCTCTCGCATCACAATATCCTCAATAACGGGTTTTTCGTCGGCGAGGCGATGCAGCTTTCCGAACAGGACCGGCTCTGCATCCCGGTGCCGTTCTATCATTGCTTCGGCATGGTGCTCGGCAATCTTGCCTGCGTGACCCATGGTTCCTGCATGGTGATCCCGAACGAGAGTTTCGATCCGCTCCTGACGCTCCAGACCGTTGAAGAGGAGCAATGCACCGGCCTTCATGGCGTGCCGACAATGTTCATTGCGATGCTGGATCACCCGGATTTCAGCCGTTTCAACCTCACCAGCCTGCGCACCGGCATCATGGCCGGATCGCCCTGCCCCATCGAAGTGATGCGGCGTGTGGTGAGCGAGATGCACCAGAGCGAAATCACCATCGCCTATGGCATGACGGAAACCAGCCCGGTCAGCTTTCAGAGTTCGACGACCGATCCACTGGAACGGCGCGTTTCCACCGTCGGGCGCATCCATCCGCATCTGGAGGTGAAGATCGTCGATGCGGATGGCAAGGTGGTGCCGCGTGGCGAAAAGGGCGAATTGCTGACGCGGGGCTACAGCGTCATGCGCGGCTACTGGAACGATGCGGAAAGTTCAGCCGGCGCCATAGATGATGCGGGCTGGATGCACACGGGAGACCTCGCGACGATAGACGAGGAAGGCTATTGCAACATCGTCGGGCGCATCAAGGATCTCATCATTCGCGGCGGCGAGAACATCTACCCGCGCGAGATTGAAGAGTTCCTCTTCAGCCATCCCGCGATCAGCGACGTCCAGATATTCGGCATTCCCGATCGAAAGTTCGGCGAAATCATCTGCGCCTGGGTCAAGCTGCACAAGGATGGCCAGCTTTCCGAAGAGGAACTGGCCGAATATTGCCGACAGCGCATCGCGCATTACAAGGTTCCAGCCCATATCCGATTCGTGGATCAGTTTCCGATGACCGTAACGGGCAAGATCCAGAAATTCGTCATGCGGCAGGTCATGATCGAGGAACTCGAATTGCAGGAAATTCGAACAGCGTAATTATCTCGTCACATCACGAGACATATTCTCCTAGAGCGGGATGTTTGTAAGTGTATCGTCGTTTCGCTCCAAGTTTTTGTTTGAGCATGATTTTATCCGAAAACCGGTTCCCACTTTTCGGAATCATGCTCTAATATTTTCGCTCATGGCGGCTTGCAAAGCGAAGGCGAGAATGCATATTACGTAAACGTAAGATTTTTGGGAGAGTTTCCATGGAAGAACTGATCGCACGCATCACCTCCAAAGTTGGCATCGATGCGGCAACGGCAGAAAAGGCAGTCGGCATGATCCTCGCCTTCCTGCAGAAGGAAGGCCCGGCAGCGGAAGTCCAGAAGCTTCTGGCAGCATTCCCCGGCGCTGAAGAAGCAATCGCGCAGGTCAAGGGCGGCGGCTTCCTGTCCGGCCTGATGGGCGGCGTGATGGGTCTCGGCTCCCAGCTCATGGGCGCTGGTCTGGGCATGGGTGAAATTTCCGGCGTTGCCAAGGAAACCATCCGCTTTGCCAAGGAAAAGGCTGGTGACGAACCAGTTGATGCCGTCATCGGTGCAATTCCGGGCCTCGGCCAGTTCGTCTGATCAAACTTTACATGCTCGAAAAGGCCCCGGGTTCCGGGGCCTTTTTGTTTTGGGCTGCCCAACCGAGTATACCGGCACAAATAATGACACCGATCAGTATAAAACAATAGTATTTAAGTCATGTTTTTCACGATAACGTGAAGCCTATGTAATAATCCCTATAAATTCAGGATGATACTTGCTGCACTGGGGATTTAACCGACGCAATGATTGCAATGCCCCGGATTGTATCGGATATTTGAACCAAGGGACGAAGTCTGTTCAATTTTTAAATGCGGAGGATCGCATGCGTTTGTTTTTCCTGACTATCAGCTCTGCAGCTGTATTGATCGCCGGCGCAGCACAGGCTGACGTCACCGCAGATCGTCAGGCAATCATGAAGGACCTTGGACGCTCAGTCGGGTCAATTGCTCCGATGATCAAGGGTGAGAAGCCATTCGACGCCACCACAGCACTTGCTGCGCTGGAAAAGATCGATGCCGATGCCAAGAAGCTGGATGTGGATGCGTTGTTCCCGGCCGGTTCGGATCAGGGCGATACTGAAGCTTCGCCGAAAATCTGGGAAACCAAAGACGACTTCGTCAAGCACGTCGAAAAATTCCGGACCGACGCCGCTACGGCACTGGCTGCCAAACCGCAGGATCTTGATGCGCTGAAGCCAGCCTTCCAGCAGGTCGCCGCCAATTGTGGTTCCTGCCATCAAGCCTATCGCGTCAAGAAGAACTGATCTTCGCTGTTGACAGAGAGCACACCGAACGGAAACACTCTGTGTGCAAAAAATTTGCAGCAAAAGTGCGGTGCAATTCCAGTGCATCTGTACTTTGGAACTGTCACGCTGAATAACGGTCATAAGAGCGGTCTGGCTCGTCCTGGAACCGCCTCACGGGAACAGATGGAATGGTCCGAAAACTGGCATATGCCGCAGGCGCCGTGGTCGTCCTTGGAGCCGCTGCCTTCTGGATTCTGACCGCTCCGCAGAAGGTGGACGCGACCGTGTTGGACGCGATGAAGCCGGGCGATCCCATCAAGGGCGAACAGGTTTTCTGGGCAGGCGGCTGTGCCTCCTGCCATGCCGCGCCAGGTGCCTCCGGCGATGCACGCAAGGTTCTGGCAGGCGGACATGAACTGGTTTCAGATTTCGGGACATTCATCGCTCCCAATATTTCCCCGTCAGAGCAAGGTATCGGCACATGGACCATACAGGACTTTGCCAATGCGATGCTGAAGGGGGTCGGCAAGCAGGACGAACATCTTTATCCATCGTTCCCCTACACTTCTTATACCAAAATGCAGCCCCAGGATGTGGCCGATCTCTTTGCGTTTATGAAAACATTGCCGCCCTCCGATAATGTCGCAGCGCCGCACAAGCTTTCCTTCCCCTTCACGGTCCGACGGGGGCTCGGCCTCTGGAAACAGCTTTACCTGTCCGACCAGCCTGCGGTGGAAATCGCAAATGCTTCCGACCAGGTGAAGCGCGGCCAGTATCTGACTGAAGCCCTTGGCCATTGCGGCGAATGTCACACACCGCGCAATGCGATTGGGGGGGTAGACACAAGCAAGTGGCTCGCCGGAGCATTGTCGCCTGAAACCGGCAGTGACGGGAAAAAAGGCGTCGTGCCGAACATCACGCCGGATGAAGCGGGCATCGGCGGCTGGAGCGGGAAAGACATCTCCTACGCCCTGCAAAGCGGCTTTACCCCGGATTTCGATTCGCTTGGCGGATCGATGACCGATGTGGTTGCGAACATGGCTCACCTTGCCGAAGCCGACCGCAATGCCATTGCTGCCTACCTGGAAGCTATTCCGTCGCACCCAAACGGCTATCCTGCGCGTTGAGGGCCGCGATCCGGCATAATCTTACCGATCCTCGTTTCACTCCGGCCGGATTTTGCTCTATATCATAAGTTATAGTTGAACAGAGGGAGCAAGCTGCCTGATGACTGCCGAAGACGCTATTTTTCTTGGCGCGAGCCGCAAGCCTGACGACTCCTACCAGCAGCCGGAATATCTAGCGCTGAAATACGGCAACCGGCACGGTCTCGTCACCGGCGCGACCGGCACGGGTAAAACGGTCACGCTGCAGGTTCTGGCCGAAAGCTTTTCAGCGGCTGGCGTTCCGGTTTTCTGCGCCGACATCAAAGGCGATCTTTCCGGCATTGGCGCGATCGGCGTTCAAAATGACGGCCTCCTCAAGCGTGCAGCGGAAGTGAAGCTCGATCCGTACGAAATGCGCGCGGCGCCTGTGATCTTCTGGGATATTTTCGGCGAACAGGGACACCCTGTCCGCGCCACCATTTCCGAAATGGGGCCGCTCCTCCTGTCGCGCCTGATGAATCTGACCGAGGCGCAGGAAGGTGTGCTGAACATCGCCTTCCGCCTGGCGGACGAAGAAGGCTTGCTGCTACTGGACCTGAAGGACTTGCAAGCCATCCTCGCCGAAATGGCGGAGCGCTCGGCAGAACTTTCGGGCAAGTACGGCAATGTGAACAAGGCTTCGGTGGGTGCAATCCAGCGTTCGCTTCTGGTCCTCGACCAGCAGGGCGGCTCGAAATTCTTCGGGGAACCAGCGCTCAAGATTTCAGACCTGATGCGCACCACGACCGACGGGCGCGGTGTAGTGAGCGTGCTTGCTGCCGACAAGCTGATGATGAGCCCGCGGCTCTATTCCACTTTCCTGCTTTGGCTGATGTCGGAACTCTTCGAGGAACTGCCGGAAGTCGGCGATCCCGATAAGCCGCGGCTCGTCTTCTTCTTCGATGAAGCCCATCTTCTCTTCGATGAAGCGCCGAAGGCTCTGGTCGACCGTGTCGAACAGGTGGTGCGCCTGATCCGCTCCAAGGGTGTCGGCGTTTATTTCGTGACGCAGAATCCGCTCGATGTGCCGGAAACCGTTCTGGCGCAGCTCGGCAATCGCGTGCAGCACGCGCTTCGCGCCTATACGCCGCGCGAAACCAATGCCGTGAAGACGGCAGCCGATACATTCCGTCCGAACCCGGATTTCAACACGTTTCAGGCGATCACCAAACTCGCCACTGGCGAAGCACTGGTGTCGACGCTGCAAGCCAAGGGGGTGCCTTCAATCGTGCAGCGCACGCTTATGCGCCCGCCTTCATCGCGTATCGGCCCGCTGACGCCGGAAGAACGCGCGAAGATCATCGCCGCAAGCCCGGTTGCCGGGCAGTACGATCAGGTACTGGATCGCGATTCCGCTTTCGAAATGCTGGCCCGCAAGGCGCAGAATGCTGCAGCAGCCCAGCAAAAGACCAAGGAAGAGGAAGAAGGCGGCGGTAGTATCCTTGGCGACCTCGTCGGCACCGCACTTGGTACTGGTCGCCGCTCCGGTCGCCAGACGGTCGCGGAAACGGCCATGAAGTCCGTTGTCCGCTCGGTCGGCAATTCGCTTGGCCGCGCACTTGTGCGCGGCATTCTCGGCGGCTTCAAACGGTAGAAGGTGCCAGTGTCACGCCTTCGCCGGTTTGGCGAGGGCGTAGGCGACAAGGGCATTGGCATGGCCATGCCCCATCTCGAATTCCGACTTCAGCCAGTTGACGATTTCCATATGCTTGTCGCCCTTTCGCTGCTCGATCAGCGAAAGCCAATGCTGGACAGGCTGCCCGTATTTTTTCTCGATGGACGGGAAATAGGATGCAGGGCCTTTCACGACTTCCTTGGCGACTTTTTCCTCGGACATGACTTCCCTCCCCTTGTTCCGACGATTTGTCCGCGCGGAAAGTGACTTATTTTCAAGGCGGCGGCAAGTTGGCGCGCGGCACAATGGAAAAAGCCCCGGACAGCTGGCTATCCGGGGCTTTTGCAATCTGTCGTTCAGACAATCGCTATTACATCACGAGAATCGGCGATTTCGCCGGAACGCGATCATAGAGGTCGATGATGTCCTGGTTCAGGAAGCGTACGCAGCCCGAAGAGACTGCCTTGCCGATGGACCACCATTCCGGATTGCCGTGCAGGCGGTACAGCGTGTCCTTGCCGTCCTGGAAAATATAGAGAGCGCGGGCGCCGAGCGGGTTCTTGAGGCCCGGAGCCATGCCGCCGTTCCTGGCGCTGTACTGCACCAGTTCCGGCTGACGGGCGACCATTTCATCCGGTGGGGTCCAGCGCGGCCACTGGCGCTTGTACTGGATCACAGCGCGACCCGACCACGCGAAACCTTCGCGGCCAATGCCCACGCCGTAGCGCATTGCTTGTCCGTTTTCGAGGACCAGATAGCAGAAGCGGTTGGCCGTATCGATGACCAATGTACCGGGCAGTTCGCCGGTTGGATCCTGCACAACCTGACGCAGGAAGCGCTTGTCCATCTTCTGGATCGGAATTGCCGGAAGCTGGAAGCCGCCATCCTCGACGGCAGCATACATCTGCGTCCATCCGCCATAGGAGGAATCGACATTAGCCTGCGGGGTGCGGTTGATCGGGTTGCCCGACTGATCCACATCAATGATTGGAACATTCTGCCCCAACTGAGCGCAACCGGCCAGACCGGCGGCCGCTGTTGCTGTCATTGCCGTCAGAAAGGAACGGCGGGTAAGGGTCGTTTGCATATGAAAACCAGTTTAGTGACGGGAGGAGTTACAGATACACATTCAGGGTTAACGAATTGCGACCCGGCCAATTGTGGCAGATACGCAGTGAGCCATCGAAAAGGCCGTAAACGGCTGTTTCCGGTGTTTGGTTGCACGGAAAACGCCCGAAAAATGTGGCGTACGCCCGTTCGTAATGCGGCCTAAACGTGGCGAAAGCCCACCAGCATGGCTCGTGTTGCAGCCGCGACACAATTTTGGGTGCAGGAGCCAGCTTTCCATAAACCCGGCGAGTTCAAATTTTAGTGAGAACTCAATCAAGCAACTGAAGGCTTGGCAGAATCAGTGCCGGAGCAAACTGTTTATATTCGTCGGGCTGGTTGGTCCGATTGATCCAGACCCCGCGCATGCCGAACCGCACCGCCCCTGCCACGTCCCAGCGGTTCGAGGACTGGAACGAGATTGCGGAAGGATAAAGCCGCCATTGCAGAGTGATGAGCTCATAGACCGCCGGGGCAGTCTTGTATTTCCTGACTTCATCAACCGAAATCACGTCGTCCAGCAGGACGTCGAGCGCTGCCGAACGCACTGCGGATTCGAGCATGGCGGGCGAACCATTGGAAAGGATCGCAAGCCGTGCGCCCTTCTCCTTCAGGCTTTTGAGAGCAGCGGGCACTTCCGGATAGCAATCGAGCTTCCAATAGGCATCGAGCAAATCATTGCGCAGTGCCGGATCTACGGACGGGTAACGCGCGAATGCGAAATCGAGCGACTCCTCGGTGAGTTTCCAGAAATCGCTATAGGCACCCATCAGGCTGAGCACCCAGGAATATTCGAGCTGCTTGGCCCGCCACAGTTCGGAAAATGCCCGGCCGTCCGGCCCGGCTTTGTCTGCATGTCGCCGCACCGCCGAATGGACATCGAATAATGTGCCATAAGCGTCGAAGACATAAGAACTGTGGGACACCGTTTCCTCCTGTGAGGGTCCGCCACGCATGGCGAAGCATAAAATCTAGAATTGCGCCATCCTACTGTGATTTCAATAATAATTCATTGTCTTGAAGCTGAATTGCTCATTCACGCCATTGCCGCCCGCACCGATGCGGCCTATGTAGATTCTGCACGCAAGTTTTGAGGCAGCATCTGCTCGGCCCGCCGCAAGCTGCCCATGTAAGCTCAAAGAAAAGAGGAGAGTTTCCAATGGCTTTCGAACTGCCCGCCCTGCCGTATGACTATGACGCCCTTGCGCCTTTCATGTCGCGCGAGACGCTTGAACTTCATCACGACAAGCACCATCAGGCCTATGTCACCAACGGCAACAAGCTGCTCGAAGGCTCCGGCCTCGAAGGCAAGAGCCTAGAAGAGATCGTCAAGGAAAGCTACGGCAAGAACCAGGGCCTCTTCAACAATGCCGGCCAGCACTACAACCACATCCTGTTCTGGAAGTGGATGAAGAAGAACGGTGGCGGCAAGAAGCTGCCGGGCAAGCTTGAAAAGGCAATCGAGTCCGATCTTGGCGGCTATGACAAGTTCCGGGCGGATTTCATCGCTGCCGGCGTCGGCCAGTTCGGTTCAGGCTGGGCCTGGCTGTCAGTCAAGGACGGCAAGCTTGAAATCTCCAAGACCCCGAACGGCGAAAACCCGCTGGTTCATGGCGCAACGCCGATCCTCGGCGTCGACGTGTGGGAACATTCCTACTATGTCGATTATCGAAATCTGCGTCCGAAGTACCTCGAGGCCTTCGTCGATAGCCTCATCAATTGGGAATTCGTCGAAGAACTGTACGAAAAGGCCTGAGCCTTCATACAACAATAAAGAAAAACCCCGGTTTTGCCGGGGTTTTTTGTTGCTGCTATTCCTTGATTACCTGCACACCTACATGTTGCGCGCGCCCGGCTCCCCATCCGGCGATGGCAGCCCCCAGCCCCAACACAGCGAAGAAAAGACCACAGGCGGTAAAGCTGCCCGTTGCGCTGTGGATCAGCCCGACGATGAGCGGGCCGATTGCGGCAAGCGTATAGCCGACGCACTGCGCCATGCCGGACAGATGCGCCGCCGTGTGTGAGTCCGGCGCCCGCAGCACGATCACCATCATGGCGGCGGCGATCAGACCGCCCTGCCCGATGCCCTGAATGACCGCCAGTCCCCAATAGGTCCATAGCGGCAGATAGAGAAAGCCGATCAGCGGCAAGGCCGCACAAGCGCAGAGAATGACATTGAGCAGGCTCTGGTTCTTCTGGCGGGTAGCAATCGACGGTACCGCGAGACAGGTGATGACCTGAGCCAGGATCGAAAAAGAGACCAGACCGCCGGCCGCTGCCGGGCTCAGGCCCTGTTCGCGCAGGATCGGCGCCAGCCATCCGAAAACGATGTAGGCGGTGGAGGATTGCAGACCCATGAACAGGGTTACCTGCCAGGCCAGCTTATCCTTCCACAAGCCGATCACCTTGAAACCCGAATGGGCGACATTGTGTTTCGCACGCATGGCCTGCGGCAGCCACAACAGCAGAACGACTGCCGCCGGAACAGCCCAGAATGCCAGAGCAAGATTCCAGGAACCGCCGAGCATCCCCTTGATGGGAATGGTGAATCCGGCCGCGGAGGCAGCGCCGCCGCATAGCGCCATCGTATAAAGACCGGTCATGATGGCCGCAGTTTTCGGGAAATCACGCTTGACGACGCCCGGAAGCAGCACGTTGCCAGTAGCAATTGCGGCACCGGCCAATGCTGCGCCAATATAAAGCGAATAGAACGAACCGAAGCCGCGAATGGCGGTGCCGACAGTCAGCACGACCAGCACGAAAAGCAGAACGCGTTCGGCGCCGAAACGCTGCGCCAGCCGTGGTGCGAATGGCGCAAAGACGCCAAGGCAGACAACCGGCAACGTGGTCAGGATACCGGCTGCAACGGATGACATGCCGGTGGCATCGATGATTTCCGGCAAAAGCACGGAAACGCTGGAAAATACCGGTCGCAGATTGGCGGCGATCAGCACGAGGCTCAGACCCAGCAAAATGCGCATCGCCTTGCTTGGCGGTTGCTGGACTGGCGGCGGCGGAACGCTGTCCGCCTCAGCGTCGACCAGCGCCTCGGGCTGAAATATCGCCTCGCTTTCTGCCGCTTCCGACAGGCCTGTGTTCGTGTGGCTCATGATGCCAGCAACCTTTCAAGTTCTTCAATCAGGGGCGCCATGAAGCGGCGAACCGTTGCACCGGCCTGGTCAGGATCGCCCGAAGCGATAGCTTCAACGATCTGGCGGTGCGCCTCATGGTTTGGCTCGGGCAGTTCGCCGTCGAGCGTAGCTTCTATGGATTCGCGAATGGAGGCGGAGAAAAAGGCATAGACCTCGATCAGTGCGCTGTTGCCCGAGGCAGCGACGATGGCCTCATGAAAGGCAAAGTCTCGGGCCACGAACGTTGCCCGGTCGAGTTCATCGCGATTGCCGCGTTGTGCCAGCATTTTCTCCAGATGCACAATCCCCTTCGGCTTGATGCGTAAGGCGGCCAGACGTGCGGCTTCCGTTTCGAGAACTGCCCGGGTCTCAAAGCGGTCGCGCAGGCTGGTATGGCGGATGCGGTCGAGGCTGCGTGCCGTGTCGGTAGTGGAACGGACATATGTTCCCGAACCCTGCCGGGTTTCCAGCATTCCCTGTGCCACCAGCGCCCGCACAGCTTCCCGCACCGTGCCGCGACTGACATCGAGCGTTGCGGAAAGTGCTGCTTCATTTGGCAACTGGTCGCCTATCGTCCAGCGTCCCGACGTGATTTCTCCGCGCAATGCCTGCGTGGCCGAATCCGTCAATGTCTTGCGGGATATTGCCTTCATACCTTCACCAAAGTCATCTGATGACTTGATGAATTAGACCTGCGTAATGAAGCTGTCAACCGTCATGAAGAAAGCTGATTGCGGGCTGGTGAGGCGGATTTGATAATCCTGTTGTCACACTGGTATCCACTGCCGCATTCCGTTAACAATTTTCGCGCAAAGTGCCCCATAATCCAGCCGCTCGAGATTTCGGGCCAGACTTCAGGTGCCAGTATGATCACACTTTACAGCCTTTCCGGAGACCACCTCGAACAAGTGGAAGTAGAGCCCGGTACTCCGTTGCCCGAGAATGTGATCTGGATCGATCTGTTTGCTCCCGGCGTCAACGAAGACAGTATTGTCGAGGCATGGATGGGCATTTCAATCCCGACCCGCGAAGACATGACGGAGATCGAGGAATCGAGCCGCTTCTATATGGAAACCGGCGCACAATATCTCACCGTGCCTATCCTGCACGCGGTCGATCTCGACCATCGCGAGCTTGCTCCGGTCACCTTCATTCTGCACGGATCACGGCTGATAACCGTGCGCTATGCCAATCCGAAATCGTTCAGCACCTATATCCTCCGTTCGACCAAGCCGGGCAACGGGCTGATATCAGCCAAGTGCTCGGGCCTGTCGATCATGCTTGGCATCACCGAAGCCACCACGAACCGGCTTGCCGATATTCTGGAAGGCGTGGCGGGCAAAATCGATGCGGCCTCGCACTCCATCTATCGCCGCCAGCCGAAAGCCCGCCCGATGACGACGGAGGATTTCCGTCACATACTGACCCAGATCGGTGGACAGGGAACATTTCTCTCGCGAATGCGCGAAAGTCTGGCGGGGATCAGCCGCATGCTGGTCTATCTGTCGGCCATCAACAATCCCGCAGCCGGCAAGAAGGAAACGCGCAGCTGGATCAAGTCGCTGGAACGCGACACGCAATCCCTGACCGCCTATGTGGATTTTCTGTCCAACAAGGTCACATTCCTTCTCGATACGATCGTTGGTCTGATTTCGGTAGAACAGAACGCCATCATCAAGATTTTCTCTGTGGCGGCGGTCGGTTTCATGCCGCCGACGCTAGTGGCTTCCATCTACGGCATGAACTTTTCCTTCATGCCGGAGCTGCAATCGCCATGGGGTTATCCGATGGCGCTTGGTCTGATGATCGCCTCCGCCCTGCTGCCGCTTTACTATTTCCGCCGAAAGGGTTGGCTGTAGCTTGTGGTGACAACGCAGGCGCACCATGTTATATCATGCGTTATAACATAGGAGAGCAGCCATGAACGTAACCCTGCGCAAGATCGGCAATTCCGACGGTGTGATCATCCCAAAGGAAGTGCTGGAGCAGTTGAACGTGCAAACTGGCGACACTCTGGTCCTGACCGCAGACAAGGATGGACTGAGACTGACCAGGAGCACGGAAGATCCGGAGGTCTTCGAGAAGAAAATGAAGATTGCCCGAGAGCGGATGAAAAAATATGAGACCGCTTATCGCGTGCTCGCTCAATGATCGACTTTCATTCGCGGGCTTTCATAGAAGCGCTGCATCAGGAGCAGTTGCGTCTGCATGGTGGTGCAGCGGGTATTCGCGATTCCGGTTTGCATGATTCAGCGCTTGCGCGTCCGTTGCAAAAGGAAGCCTATGGCGATCCGGATATCTTCGATCTGGCGGCGGCCTATCTGTTCGGTGTGCTGAAGAACCACCCTTTCGTGGACGGCAACAAGAGAACTGGACTGGCTGCCGCTGACTTGTTTCTTTATTTCAACGGCTTCAGTCTTGAAGCCGTACAGGAAGACATTATTCAGCTCGTCCTGATGGTTTCGACGAGTGAAATCGATGAAGCCGGCGCAGCAGCGTTTTTCCGTGACCATACTGTCGCTATAGACGAAGACTAAACAATCTTCAGCGACACGATTTCCCACTCGACATTATTGATTTTCACGACATCGCCGACCGGCTTGCCGAACAGCAGAATGGCAACGGGTGCGACATGGGAAATCTTGCCGTTTGATGGGTCGGCCTCGTCCTCGCCCACGATGGTCCAGCGGCGAACCTTGCCGTCGTCCAGATTTTCCAGTTCCACCGTCATGCCGAAACGCACGACATCACTGTCGGGAACAGGCACGGAAAGTTCTGCATTTTCGCGCCGTGTCGTCCAGTAACGCAGATCGCGCGAGATACGTGCGATCGCTGAACGTTCACCCTCCACATTGGCATCCGCCAGTTCGCGCTGCAGCCGTGCGATTTCATCCTCGATCATCTTCAGGCCAGCTGGCGTGACGAGATTGCGATGCGGGCTGACCGGACGCTCGCCGAGGTCGGTCGGCGCATCGTCCTGTTCTTTGGTGAAAGCTCTGCTCATCAGTTGAATGTAAGCAGTCGGCACCTCCCCGACAAGCCTCCCCGTCATACAAGCTGCCCGCTGTTGCGCCGGCAAATGCATGATTTGCATATCGGTTTCTATTGATTGATGAGTCAATCAACGTTAAACTGGCCGCTCAGTTAGACTGAGAACGGACCAGGATTATGCCCAAGATCGGGATGGAGCCCTTGCGGCGGCGCGAGTTGATCGATGCCGCCATTCGTACCATCGGCCAGCGTGGTTCGCTGGACGTGACCGTCGCGCAGATCGCGCATGAGGCGGGCGTTTCACCTGCGCTTGCGCATCATTATTTCGGCGGCAAGGACAAGCTCATTCTCGCCACCATGCGGCATTTGCTGCGTGAACTGGGGCAGGATCTCAACGCCGCCATCGGACGAACCGAGACGCCGCGGGAACGTATCGCGGCCATCATTGCGGTCAATTTTTCCGCATCGCAGTTCGCGCAGGAAACCATTGCCGCCTGGCTTACCTTCTATGTGCATGCGCAACAGTCGGAGGACACCCGCCGGCTCTTGCGCATCTACGCGCGCCGCCTGCATTCAAACCTCGTTTTCGCACTTGAACAACTGACCTCGCGCGAGCGGGCCAGCCGCATTGCCGAGGGTGCAGGTGCCATGATCGACGGGCTCTACATTCGTCACGCACTTGGCGCCGATGCGCCCAATGCTGCCTCAGCCATTGCGTTGGTGGAAGACTACATCGCGGTTCAGCTTATGGGGGAGAAATGAGTATGGAAGCGGATTTCGTCATCATCGGCTCCGGATCTGCCGGATCCGCCATGGCCTATCGCCTGTCTGAAGACGGTCGCTATTCGGTGATCGTCATCGAATATGGCGTGCCCGATGTCGGTCCGTTGATCCAAATGCCAGCCGCCCTTTCTTTCCCCATGAATATGGAAACCTATGACTGGGGTTTTTCGACCGAACCGGAGCCGCATATTGGCGGGCGCAGCCTTGTAACGCCGCGGGGCAAGGTGCTTGGTGGTTCATCTTCAATTAACGGCATGGTCTACGTGCGCGGCCATGCACGCGACTACGACCACTGGTCGGAAAGCGGTGCGCGCGGCTGGGCCTATGCAGATGTACTGCCCTATTTCAAGCGGATGGAAAATTCGAGCGGTGGCCAGGAAGGCTGGCGCGGCACCAATGGCCCGCTTTATATCCAGCGCGGCAAACGCGACAATCCGCTGTTCCATGCCTTTGTAGAGGCTGGCCACGAAGCGGGCTTTGAAATCACCGAAGACTATAATGGCGAGAAACAGGAAGGCTTCGGCCCGATGGAGCAGACGATCCACAACGGTCGTCGCTGGTCTGCCGCCAACGCCTATCTGAAACCCGCCCTCAAGCGCCCGAATGTCAAGCTGGTCAAGGGGCTTGCGCGCAAGATCGTGCTTGAGGGAAAGCGCGCGGTTGGTGTTGAGATCGAGGCAGGCCGTAGCTTCTCGACCATTCGTGCGCGGCGTGAAGTCATCATTGCCGCCTCGTCGATCAACTCGCCGAAGCTCCTGATGCTCTCTGGCATCGGCCCTGCCGCACAACTGAAAGAACACGGAATTGAAGTGGTCGCCGATCGCCCCGGCGTCGGCCAGAACCTGCAGGACCATCTGGAAGTCTATATCCAGCAGGAATGCACGCAACCGATCACGCTTTACTCCAAGCTAAACCTGTTTTCGAAAGCGAAGATCGGCGCGGAATGGCTGTTCTTCAAGACTGGCGACGGCGCAACCAACCATTTCGAATCCGCAGCATTCCTGCGCTCGAAAGCTGGTGTGGAATATCCAGATATCCAGTATCACTTCCTACCGGTCGCCATCCGCTATGACGGCAAGGCGGCAGCGCAGTCGCACGGCTTTCAGGCCCATGTCGGGCCGATGCGGTCGAAATCGCGTGGCAGCGTAACGCTTCGCTCGGCCAATCCACGTGAAAAGCCTGTCATCAAGTTCAATTATATGTCGCAAGAAGACGACTGGGCCGACTTCCGCCATTGTGTGCGGCTGACCCGTGAAATCTTCGGACAGGCCGCATTTGATGCTTATCGTGGCGCGGAAATCCAGCCCGGTGCGCATGTTCAGAGCGACGATGAAATCGACAATTTCATCCGCGAGCATGTCGAGAGCGCCTTCCATCCATGCGGCACGTGCAAGATGGGTGCGGTTGACGATCCAATGGCAGTGGTCGATGCTGAATGCCGGGTGATCGGTGTCGAAGGCCTGCGCGTTGCGGATTCATCCATCTTCCCGCGCATCACCAACGGCAATCTCAACGGCCCGTCGATCATGGTCGGCGAAAAGGCTTCCGATCATATTCTCGGCCGTACGCCGCTGGCGTGCTCCAATCAGGAGCCTTGGATCAATCCGCGCTGGCAAGTTTCCGACCGCTGATATAATTTAAGGGATAACAATGAAAGCACAACCCAAAGCCTCGCATTTCATCGGCGGCGCATTCATGGAAGACAAGGCGGGCAAGCCGTTGCCGGTCATCTATCCAGCAACCGGCGAGGAAATTGCCAAGCTATATTCGGCGACACCCGATGTGATCGAGGCGGCTTATGCAGCAGCGCTGAAAGCGCAAGGCGAATGGGCTGCGCTTAAGCCCGTCGAACGCGGACGCATCCTGCGCCGCACTGCAGAAATCCTGCGCGAAAAGAACAAGAAGCTGTCGAAGCTCGAAACGCTTGATACCGGCAAGGCGCTTCAGGAAACGCTGGTGGCGGATGCAGCTTCGGCCGCGGATGCACTGGAATTTTTCGGCGGCATCATTTCGGGCTTCAACGGCGAGTTCGTGGAGCTTGGCGGTTCGTTCGCCTATACGCGCCGCGAAGCGCTCGGCATCTGCGTCGGTATCGGCGCATGGAATTATCCGATCCAGATCGCCGCGTGGAAATCCGCGCCTGCACTCGCGATGGGGAATGCCTTCATCTTCAAGCCGTCCGAAAACACGCCGCTTTCAGCGCTTGCATTGGCGGAAGCATACAAGGAAGCGGGCCTTCCCGATGGCTTATTCAATGTCGTGCAGGGCTTCGGCGATGTCGGCGCCGCACTCGTCAATCATCGCTTGACGGCCAAAGTTTCACTGACTGGTTCTGTGCCGACAGGCCAGCGCATCATGGCGCAGGCAGGCGAACACCTGAAGCACGTCACCATGGAGCTTGGTGGCAAGTCGCCGATCATCGTGTTCGATGACGCCGACCTTGAAAGCGCTATCGGCGGCGCGATGCTCGGTAACTTCTATTCGACCGGGCAGGTCTGTTCGAACGGCACCCGCGTCTTCGTTCACAAGAAGGTGCGCGAACGTTTTGTCGAACGGCTGGTCGAACGTACACGCAAGATTCGCATTGGCGATCCGCTGGATGAAGCAACCCAGATGGGGCCACTAGTCAACAGTGCACAGCGCGACAAGGTGCTGTCCTATATCGAAAAGGGTAAGGCAGAAGGGGCGAGGCTTGCCTGCGGCGGTGGCGTGCCGAAACTGCAAGGCTTCGACAAAGGCTTTTTCATCGAGCCTACCGTCTTCACGGATGTGACCGACGGCATGACCATCGCTCGCGAGGAAATCTTCGGGCCGGTGATGAGCGTCCTGGAATTTTCCGACGAGGATGAAGTGATTGCGCGCGCCAACGATACCGAATTCGGTCTGGCGGCAGGCGTGTTCACCGCCGATATCGCACGCGGCCATCGCGTAATTGGCCAGATCAAGGCCGGCACATGCTGGATCAATGCCTATAATCTGACACCGGTGGAAGTGCCCTTCGGCGGTTACAAACAATCCGGCATTGGACGCGAGAACGGCATTGCCGCCCTCGCTCATTACAGCCAGATCAAGACCGTCTATGTCGAGATGGGAAAAGTCGACAGCCCTTACTGACCGCTGAAATCAGCCCGCGGAACCGCATTCGGTTCTGCGGGCGTCGGCGTACAATCATAACGGTAAAGCTGCGGCGACGGCACCGCCTGCGGATAGACAATAGCACGCTGCGACCGTTGACTGGCGGGAACTGACGGTGAATTCCAGAGAGGCATGGCCCAGGACGGCCTCGTCACTGTACCGGAAGAGCCGGTCCCCTGAATGGGGGTGCGTCGGCACTCGGTCCCGAGCGTACCGTTCAATCCCGCAGCTGTCGCAACACTCGTGCAGCTAACCAAGGCAAGCGCCATAGCGGTAAAAAACAGTTTCATATCGAAACACTTTCAAAATAACACTGCCAAATGCCCCAGGTTGACGGGGCTCAAGACTTTAAGGGGCCTCCTTAACCCGGCTCTATGGGTATCAGCAAGGCCATTCGGGACAGCTTCAGACCTGAAACCAAAGATAGAAGATTTATCCAAGCGTTCAACAGCGAGCCCTGTACGAGACGTTCGTGAGCGCTACGAACAGCCCACCTTTTCTTTTGTGAATGAT
>NZ_NNRN01000060.1:0-31651 GCF_002252535.1 Brucella lupini | reverse complement strand
AATATCAGGCCACGCTGGGTCAGTTCTCAGTGGCAATCAACATTGCGGGACGCAGTATTGGCATTCGCCGATCAAACGGGTGGAAGACTGCTTTCGCGCTGGATAGCAGAAAAAGTCGCCTTCCCGTCCACTATGGTGGATCGGATCACGCCAGCCTCAAATGCCCTGACCGCCAAGCTCGCCGTGGAGCTGACGGGGCGAGAAGATCACGCTGCCGTTGAAACCGAACCTTTCAGCCAATGGGTGATTGAGGACAAATTCTGTGCCGGACGACCGGAATGGGAATGTGCTGGCGCCCTCTTTGTCGACAATGTCGCCCCATATGAAAACATGAAACTGCGAATGCTGAACGGGACACACTCGATGCTTGCCTATAGCGGGCAGCTCTCGGATAAAAGCTTTGTCCGAGACGTGATGGCCGACCCGGATCATGCTGTACTCGTCCGTCGTCACCTTGCTGCCGCTGCGGCAACTGTAGAAGGACTGTCCATCGATCTCGACGCCTATGCTGCGGCTCTTGTCGAGCGGTTCGCCAACCCGGCTATAGCCCATTCCACCGCACAGATTGCAATGGATGGGACACAGAAGCTTCCCCAACGCATCACAACCCCGGCCCTGGAAGCTCTGGCATCGGGCAAACCGTACGGACCCTTCGTATTTGCTCTCGCTGCGTGGCTCGCCTATCTGGCTCGAAAGGAGGACGACGGCCACCCGGTTCCATTGAATGACCCCAAAGCGACCGAGCTTCAGACCGGCTTGAAAGATATCAAGACGCCCGAGGAAATAATCCGTGCGGTTGCGTCTGTGTGTCCCGATATCCTTCCCAGTAAGCTAACAAATGGCGTATTCGGTTCAGCGCTGCGTGATACGCTTCACGCAATCCAGTCGGAAGGGATGCCAAAGGTCATCAAACGAGAAGCAGCAGAAGCTTCCTGAGCGTCGAAACAAGCAGAAGACTTTGCTGTCATTTCTCTGAACACAAGAGCCTGAATCATAATGAACGTGACGATATTCGGCTCCAAGCGGCTAACCATGGCTTACTTTGTTTATAGTTCTCGGCGCATTTGGTAATTTTCCCTATCCTAAAATGAAATTCCGACAACGTTATTGCGATCTGATATAATAAGGAGTGCCTGACATTTTTCGGGCACATTTGTTGGTGAACAGCCGCGCTCTCTATCGCCACCATCCGGTGAAGCGTATGGGACGCCAAAAAACAAAGGCTGGAGGCAACATGGTTCAATCAGCAGATGCCGTGCATAAAGCAGCGGCCGGACACATACCCGCATTTATAACACCCCCAGGTCAAACCGATGTACTTTTGAACATCGTCATTATTTTTCTTATCTGCGTAGTATTCTTAACTGGTATTCTCTACCTGAGACTCCATGCTCTCCCCGAACACATCGCTCATCAGACGAACAAGATTCAGATTCAGCTTGTTGCTGTATTGGGCTTGATAGCGCTCTTCACCCACAATCAGCTCTTCTGGATTGCAGCTCTTTTGCTGGCAATGACGGATCTTCCAGACTTCCTGTCGCCGGTAACATCAATGGCAAGGTCTCTGCGTACCATTGCGCGGCGAGGACTTCACCTGACGATTCCGCCATCCGCCCCAACGACAGGCGATGATGTTTCGTCACAGGCTGCATCACCGACGCCGCAAAATGTTGCCGCTTCGACAACCGCACCCGACACCGGATTATCCCTCGATCAGAACAAAGAGGAGCAGAAATAATGTTCGAATTCCTGCTTTGTTCGATGATCACCATACTTCCAGATTATCTTTACCGTCGATTTGGCCAGGGAAAGCGAATTGGACACGAGATCACAATCTATTCCATGTGGTTTGAACTCAGATGGGGGATCACGGCGTGCCTCATCCTCACAATTTCCCTGATTACGATGATATTCTATTACCATCCGTCTACATCTAACGTAACGGCTGCATTTCGAACCGTTACCATCCTTCCGGAAATAGGCGGACGTGTCGATGAGGTATATGTCTCGCGAAACCAGAAGGTGAAAGCCGGCGAGGCGCTCTTCAAGCTCGATGACAGCAAGCAAAAAGCCGCACTGGAAACAGCCCGGAAACGCATTGCAGAAATCGATGCGGAGATGGTTGTCGCCAAAAGCGATCTTGTCGCTGCCGACGCCCGTATCAAGCAAGGTGAGATAGCATTTGTTCAGGCACAGAACGATGTAAACACGCAGCTTGAACTGCAACGCCGCAACCCAAACATCGTCGCCCGCAAGGATATTGAACGTCTCCAGTCGATAGCCGATGGTAAAGGCAGCGAACTGGCAGCCGCAACCGCCAGCAAGCAGACGCTCGAAACCAAAATCACCTCATTGCTTCCAGCGCAGAGGGCCAGCACCGAGGCCGCAGCTGCGCAGGCGGAAGTTGAACTTAATAAAACGATCGTGAAGGCGGGCGTTTCGGGAACCGTTCAACAGTTCACCCTGCGTGCAGGTGAAGTCGTCAATCCGTTGCTTCGCCCTGCTGGCATACTGGTGCCGGAAACAGCAGGCCGAACGGCTCTTATCGCAGGATTCGGACAGATTGAGGCACAAGTCATGAAGCCCGGCATGATTGCTGAAGCTACATGTATCGGAAAGCCGTTCACGATTATCCCTATGGTTGTAACCGAGGTGCAAGACGTTATCGCTGGCGGACAGGTACGGGCCAGCGATCAGTTGGTCGACATCCAGCAATTGGCGAAACCGGGAACAATCACAGTCACTCTGGAGCCTCTCTACGAAGGACAGCTTGCAGGCATACCCCCGGGTAGCAGTTGTGTGGCCAATGCCTACACGAGCAATCACGAGGAACTGCAATCTGGTGAAGCGGGTACGCTGCGGTCGATATTCCTGCATGCCGTCGACGCAACCGCGCTCGTTCATGCCATGATCCTGCGAATACAAGCCGTGATGATGCCAGTGCAGACCCTTGTGCTTTCTGGGCACTAATCTTGCTCTGATCCGCATATGGAGCGGGGGAGCCAATCATGGCTCCCCCGCTTTCCCAGCCCATACATTAGTCTCATTCCAGCGTGACCCTGTTTCACAGGCTCCCTGTATTAAGGCGTCGCACATTAAAGTGAGCAGAACGAGCGAATTTCAAGTAAAAAAACCTAACTACACGACTTGATATGGATCGGTGTCTCCTCCGTCTTTCCAAGTTCAACACATTTTTGTTCCGAACAGAAAGTCCAGCCTCCAGTCGTCTTGCCTGAGGCAGCCAGAACAATTTCACGACGCGGAGGGATGGTTGGGTGATAGATATACCAACCGTCCTTAAGAACGGCATCGGCAGGTGGGTCCATGCCTGCGCCAGAGCCTTTGATGCGAGCTTCTGACAATACCAAGCCCTGGGACGTAACATTCCAGAACTCCTGCCATGGCACTTTCTCAACGCTGTGCGTCCATGAGAGAACAAAGCTCGTGGCGGCGATTTTCAGTACGCCGCCAGCCGTCGCAATGCAGACCGCCATCAACCGGATGACGCGATGACGGAAGGTCGCGATCTCCAGAAATGCCATGCAAGGAAAGCTGCACAGGCAGCAAAACCGAGTTCATCGCTATAGGGATAGGTTGCGAGCATCAGCGCAATAGCGACGAAAGCCCATATGCGTTCCCACATGTTCAACGGCGTTCGAAGATGGCCGATAGCGGCTGCGCCCCAAAGCAGAATACTAAGCAGTGCCTTGATGAACATATAGGCGAATGCAGGCCAGAACCCGAGCGTTTCCGAAAGAGGCCCCCCTTCCTGAAGCATGATGACCGGCTCGTACACCGCCATGAAAGGCACGGCAAAACCCGCAACCGCAATACGTATCGCCTGCATGCCGATCTTCATGCCGGACTCGCGTGCGATTGGCGCTGCCGCAAAAGCCGCAAGCGCAACAGGCGGCGTGAGATCAGCCATGATACCGAAATAGAAGACGAACATGTGCGATACCAGAAGCGGCACTTCCAGGTGAAGGAGTGCTGGGCCAGCGATCGAGGATGTGATGATGTAGTTTGGGATAGTCGGAATGCCCATACCGAGTACCAGACAGGCCAGCATGGTCAGCACCAGCGAGAAGAATAGTGAGTTTTCTCCAACGCTGACAATCACACGAGCGAATGTCGAACCGGCTCCGGTAAGCGCCAGAATGCCAATGATGATGCCAACCAGCGCGCAGGCAACGCCCACGGGCAGCGCATTCTTGGCACCTTCCCCGAGGCTCTGAAGACACAGACCGAGCGTTTCCCGACCACCGCGCACCAGAAAATTTATCATGACCAGCAGCACAACGAGGGCGATGATCAGCGTAATACCGCGCAGGGCATAGCCGAAAATGTTGAAGGTCGTGCCGAAGGCTGCTGCTGACATGACGCCAAGCGCGACCCAGAACAGCACACGCAAAGGCATCGACATCGAGCCGGAAACCGGCACGCCGAGAATGATGAGCGCGGTCAGACTGAGGCCGACAGTGCCTGCAAAAAGTGGCGTATAGCCGGAGAAAAGGAGCCACACCAATGCGACGAGCGGCAGCACCAGAAACCAGCGTTTTCTGATTGCTTCGAGAGCGCTTGGCATTTCGCTTTTATTGAGGCCTTTCATCTTGAGGCGACGCGCCTCGAGATCAACCATCACGAAGACAGTTATGAAGTAGAGAATAGCAGGCACGATTGCCGCTTTGACGATCTCAACATAAGGCAGACCCAGCGTTTCAGCCATGATGAAAGCAACCGCCCCCATGACCGGGGGCATGATCTGGCCACCCATAGACGCAACGGCTTCGACACCACCCGCGAATGCCGGGCGGAAACCGGAGCGCTTCATGAGCGGAATGGTGAAAGCGCCTGTGGTCACAACATTGGCGACACCGGAACCGTTGATCGTTCCCATCAAGGCCGACGAAATCACCGAAACTTTTGCAGGGCCGCCACGCGACGCGCCAACCGTTCCCATGGCAATGTCATTGAAGAGTTGGATCATGCCCGCGCGTTCGAGAAATGCGCCGAACAGGATGAAAAGAAAAATATAGCTCGATGAGACATAAATCGGCGTGCCGTAAATTCCTTCTGTTCCCAGAAAGAGAACTTCGACCACTTGCTCGAAATCATATCCGCGATGGTTGAACGGGTGCGGGAGATATTGTCCGAACAAGCCGTAAGCCAGAAAGATCGCGCAGATGAGAGGTAAGGTCCAACCCATCATCTTTTTTCCCGCCCAGAAGACGAGAGCGACCACGAGAATGCCGATTATGATATCCGGCGTGTTGGGTTCGCCAGCCCGGATCACCAGGTCTTCGTAGAAAACCCAATGATAAAGACTGAGCACGAAAGCAACGATGGCCGCCAGCCAGAAGGCCGCTCGCTTTGCAGCGACTGTGCTCGCATTGGCGTAAAGGCCGAAGAGAAGCAGAAGCAGAAATCCGACATGGACGGAGCGGACCACCTGACTTGGCAGTGGTGAATAAGCGGAAGTCCAAAGCTGGAAAACCGAAAAAGCCACGGCGATGGCAAACAGGACTTTTGCGCCTGTGCCTGTGCCCCAGGCGGGAATATGCTCGGCCGATTCTACGGCGCTGTTCTCGCTCTGCGTCATGAACGAACCTTCATCAGATTGTGCATTTAAAATGAACAGTTAAGGGAGCGATCCGATTAACAAGGATCGGACACCGTCTGTCAGAAAAAGGAAGGAACCCGGGAATGTCACCCGGGTACCAACCGCCGCGCAGGATTGCTGCCAGCCTATTCGATGCCTTTTTCCTTGTAGTAACGCAGAGCACCGGGATGAACCGGAACAGGTGACACGATGGTGCTTTTATCGAGCTTGATTGCCTTTGCGGAAGAATGGGCGGCAGTTAGCTGGTCGAGATTTTCGAATAGCCCCTTGGTCATCTGGTAAACCAGTTCTTCATCCATATCGGGGCGAACGATCAGATAGTTGATCACGGAAGCTGTCACGACATCCTTGTCCTGCCCGCTATAGGTATTCGCCGGGATCGTGTTGACCTGATACGGTGCGCCGATTTTCTCGATAACGTCTGCCGGAACCTCAACCACATTGATGTCCACGGAATTGGCAAGATCGCGCAGCGAGGCGACGCCAAGTCCGGAAGATTGCAAGGTTGCATCCAATTGGCGGTTCTTCATCAGCTCGACGGATTCCGCGAAGGGCAGATATTCGATCTTGCCGAGATCATCATAGGAAAGTCCGGCAGCCCCCAGAATGGTGCGCGCATTGAGTTCGGTTCCCGATTTCGGTGCACCGACGGACAAACGCTTTCCTTTGAGATCAGCCAATGTCTTGATGCCGGATTCCTTGGAGGCGACGATCTGCACATAATTCGGATAGATTGCCGCAAGCGTGCTCAGATTGGTGAGCTTCTTTTTAAAACCAGCTGCTTCATTGCCTTCATAGGCATCGCGCAGGGAATCGCCCAGCGTGAACGCCACTTCACCCCGACCGCTGTTGATGAGATTGATATTCTCAATGGATGCTTTCGTCGCCTGAACCGAGGGACGCACATCAGGAATGCTCGAATAGATTTTTTCCATAGCGACGCCGAGCGGGTAGTAGACGCCACTGGTGCCACCGGTCAGAATATTTACAAACTCCTCGGCTTTCGCTTGCGCAGCACCGAACACAAGCCCCAATGCGGTAGCCAGAGAAACAGTCGTTTTCCGATTAAAGATTTGCATATTTCCTCCTCACTCCAATAGATTTTGCCATGGTGCAGACACCACGACTAAGCGGGAAGTTTTTGCAGATTACTTCCCCCACTGCATTTCATAAGGTCCTCCCACGGAACTGCGAAGACGCTAACGCATTCTGGGGAGAATCCAAAATGTTTTTGACCGTTATTGCCCAGTGAGTTTAATTCACCATGTTTGCTTTGAAGACGACGAGGTTCCGCCACCGTTATGCAGAGCGCACGGCAAAGCCGTGTTTCAACCAAGATCAAAGCCTACTCGTCCGGGGCTAGCAGTTAACTCGCCAGTGAGAGGTCTGTTACTGGTTCAAACCAGGATAGAAGCTGTGCGCTTTCAGGTCTTACCATTTGAGTAAAACGCGCCCGCCAATCATGCCCAAAAAACCCATGATTGCGATGCCGAGCGTATACCAGATTGCAATAAACGGCATCCCGGATTCCGGACAGTGTAGTGAATAGATGAGAACTCCTACTGCGCCAGCAACGATACCGGCGACAAGACCGGTCAGAGCAGGATCGGCCGGAGCAAGTCGCCGCATGGCAGTAAGCAGAAACCCGAGCATGGGAAGAGCTATGAGAACAATCAACCATGGACAGACCAACGCCGTCCGCCCCCATATCAACACCTCTGCTTGTCCGGGCTCGGCGTTCAGCAGCTGGATTGATGCAGCGCCTGCAAGACAAGCCAGAAGTATGGCCAGCGGCAACCAGTGCAATCCCGTGCGAACGGGCCGCGACAAGGTGAATAATGCGGGGATCAGTATCAATAAAAGCAGGACTGCGTAGCCGAATTTCATCCAATAGGCTGTCGTCGTCATCGCCAACAACAAATCGTGACGCACGCCAAGGAAAACCAGCATAATCGCAAGCCCGCCTACAATGCCTCCCGTCGCATAGCGCAAGAAAAGCTGGCGCATTGCGTGAGGGCCAACCGGTTTGACATCTGCTGTCAGCTTGTCGATCAGATCATCGGTCATGCCCTTTGCCTCCAAATCTTTTCGCTATTGTTGCAAGACCGCGGTGGATGGCGACTTTGACCGCGCTCTGACTCAAGCCGGTGTCACGTGCGGCTTCATCTATGGATTGTCCCTCGATTTTTACTTTGCGGATCAAACCTGCCGTGCGTTCGGAAACACTGCTCAACATCCGGTCCACATCCATGCGCGCATCGGCGGCTTCAGCATCATCGGACACAGGAACATCCTCTTCCAGAGGTGTAGCAGTCTCACGCCCGTGACGGCGTAGATGATCGACAAGCTTGTGATGTGCAATTCCATTCACCCAGGGTAGAAACGCCATGCCTCGATCATAGGTTATGCGTCGGGTATGGATCGCCAGCAAAGTCTCCTGAATAAGGTCCTCCGCTTGCGATTTATCGCCGAAAAGACGCCGTAGAAAATAAGGTTTCAGTCGGCGCGACAGATCCTCAAGCAAGGTCCGATAGGCTGCCTTGTCTCCGTCGAGCGCCAGTATCATCAGTTTTTTTCAACCTCTCTTCGTTCGAATAGGTCAGGTTACAACTCCCAATCACCGGCATATTCGTGAAAGAAGCGGAAAAGGTTACATCTTCCAATGAGGTGATCACATCGCCGTGATCGGTGTAACCATTTGCCTCTGCCTGTCGAAACTCCTCCCGTTACGCGCCGCTGGCGCCCAGATGAACAGGAGTATCGTCATGACCATCAAACAGAACATCATCGTCCTTCCGGCGCTCGCCCTGCTTGCCGCTATATCTTTCACGCCGGTTTCTTTCGCGCAAGACGCGATGAAAACCGACACCATGAAGTCTGACACTATGAAGAAGGATTCCATGGGCAAGCATGACGCCATGAAAGGCGATGCCATGCATAGCGATACAAAAAAGAAAATGAAGAAACATGACGACAAAGCGATGAAGAACGATGCCATGAAACAGGACACGATGCAGTCCGACTCCATGAAGAAGCCACAGTAATTGTTCTGGCCCGCCAGTCTTCCCTCACGACTGGCGGGCAAATTACCGGAGCGCAACATCATGAAACAGCTCGTCTATCGCCAGCGTCTGCTGACGCGCCTCACACACTGGATTTGGGCTGCCAGCCTCTTCTTTCTGCTGCTGTCCGGGCTGCAGATATTCAATGCGCACCCCACGCTCTATCTCGGCAACGAATCCGGTTTCGACTATGATAATGCCATTCTGGCAATTTATGCCGTCGATGGCGAAAGCGGCCCTGAAGGTCGTGTCGATATCTTGGGCAAAAGCTTCCAGACAACCGGTTTTCTCGGCGTATCGGGAGCGACAAGCGCCCCCGACTATCAGGCATTTCCCCCAGCGTTGACCATTCCGTCCTATCGCGATCTGGCAACCGGACGTGTGGTTCACTTCTTCTTTGCCTGGGTTCTGGTGGGCACGCTCATGCTATGGTTGGTCGGCAGTGTTCTGAACGGGCATCTGAAGAACGAGTTACTGCCATCTGCATTAGATATAAAGAGCCTGCCCGGCGATATTCTTAACCATCTCAAGTTTCGCTTCCAGCATGGGAAAACATACAATCCTATGCAGAAACTGACCTATTGCATGGTGTTTTTCGGGCTTTTCCCGATGGTTATAATTACGGGGCTGGCCATGTCTCCCGGCATGGATGCCGTACTGCCGCTGACGGAATGGCTCGGCGGACGCCAGACAGCCCGCACTCTTCATTTTGTAGCCGTTTTCCTGCTTTGCGCATTCGTCGTCATTCATATCGTGATGGTGCTTGCGGCAGGTCCGTTCAACGAAATGCGATCGATGATTTCTGGTTGGTATCGCGCCGATCTTCCGAAAAAAGACGAGGACAGGCACCCATGAGCAAGCTGAATCTTTCCAGACGAAAGTTCCTAACTTTTTCCGGAGCCGCAGCCTCTTCCATTATGTTGAGCGGTTGTGATGCTTTCGATTTTGTCGGCAACAACGAAAGCGCTACGCGGCAAGTCCTCGAAAAGGCGAACGATCTGACCTACCTCATTCAACGGCAACTGCAGGGACATAATGCACTTGCAAGGGAGTATGGGGAAAGCGAGCTGCGTCAGGGTCAAAAACCGAATGGTGAAACCAATCCTGCGACGGAAGAATATGAAGCACTTCGCGCAGCCGATTTCTCAGACTATGTTTTGCAGGTAACAGGTCTCGTGGAAAAACCGACAAGTTTTTCGCTGGAGCAACTGCGCAACATGCCAGGGCGCACCCAGATCACCCGCCACGACTGCGTGGAAGGCTGGAGTACAATCGCCAAATGGACAGGCGTCCCCTTGAGCCAGATTCTCGATGTGACACGCCCCACGCCATCCGCGCGCTTTGTCGTCTTCCACTGCTTCGATAGGGTAGACGGCGCGAAAGGAGCAGCGTCATTTTACGGCAGCATAGATCTCATCGACGCCCGTCATCCGCAGACTATTTTGGCATATGGTCTCAATGATCGTGTCCTGCCGGTAGAAAACGGAGCTCCGCTTCGTCTGCGCGTAGAGAGACAACTCGGATACAAGATGAGCAAATACATCAAGTCGATTGAGCTTGTCTCAAGCTTTGCGGCCATTCAGGGTGGGAAAGGTGGTTACTGGGAGGACTATGGCTATGACTGGTATGGTGGAATATGAGCCTTTGAAATGCCCGGCTCCGGTGCTGGTTAAACGCTGATATTCCGAGTGGAATAAGCACTTTCCGCACTGGAACAAAGCGACCACTATTTATTTTGGATCTTCGTGACCGGATTATCAGCCCCCAAAGCACGCTTCACCGCTGCACGCGCCGACGCCAGATCCGGCATGACCCAGTTCGGCTCGCTACCAAGAAACTTATCGAGAAATGCTATCGCATAACCCGGCATTTCCGAGACGTTTTCCTTGTAAGACCACCATGTCCGCAGCTCATCAGCACACTGATCGATATCCGGAACAGTACCGAATTCCTGCTCCTGCACAGCAGCAATCGCGCAGATACAGTAGTTTGTGTAGAGAAAACCTTCTGGCCAGAAGCTGACGATTTCGTAAAGACGCGCGGCATCGTCTGCAGCGTGCTTTGGCGGCGAAACGACCTTCGCAGGTGACAAGCGGATCAGCTCTCGCAACACAAGGCCCGCAGCAAAGGTGATGAAATCCTTACGATCCACCTTGGCGAAACGCTTGTTCTGATCAACGAGCTCTACCCAGTTCAGGAAGGCTTCTGTGAGCTTCTTTTCATCAATCTCATATTCGACGCCATAAAGCTCATGCAGCAGACTGGCATGCTTGCGGAACGTCGCCCTGAACCAACGCAGCTGGCGCAACCGATGACGCAAATCAGGCATCGATGCCATTTGTTCTCTGAGTAGCAAATCCATGTTGCGAGCGGCCTCCCGTTTACAAACGACATTATGCGAAACCGATTGCAATGTCAGTCGTCATTCGTCTTCATTCGTTGACAAAATTATACATATTGACATTCAAGAAGACAAATGTTCTCTATTTGCTGAAGGACGAACTCGGAAAATATCCTATTTGTCCTTCGTGGGAGGAGAACAAAATGGCTATCTGGCAATGGGCTTTGCTGGCGCTCGCCTTGCTTTGGGGCTTTCAGTCTCTGGGCGTTTGGTTTCAGATGCGCCACTATTCCGATGTGATGAAAGGTATCACCTCGAAATATTCTGACGGCTTTGTCGGCGCGGGCCATGTGCGAGGCCGCTTCGGCAGAGGCGTCATTGTTTTGCTCGTCGTAGATCGCAATTTGGTGGTGCGCCGCTTCCTGCAAATGAGCGGTCGGACGGTTTTTGCAAAATTCAGCCGCCGCGAAGGCTTTGAGGGAATGCGCCTCAGCGAGTTGCAGGACAATCCTACAATTGGAGAAGGAACGCCTGAAGTGGTGGCTGCTACCAAGCAGGCGATAGAGCAGATCAGTCGCATAAGAGATCAATCCGATGGGATCGAACTCGAAGGTCTGAAGGCAGTGGGAGCATAGGAGTTGCTTGCCTGAAACAAGCAATCGAGGAGGAGCAATGTCGATAGTGACGATGTTGGCACAACATGCTGACGTAACAATGCAATCTATACATATGGCCGGCAGCATGATTTCCGATGCGGCCCTGCATGGCAAACATGCCGCAGAGCACGCGGGAAATGATCTTCTGCAGCTTGCACAAGCAACAACCACCGCGCCAGCCGATGCCGGCAGCGGCGGAATTACCGTTGATCAGTTCAAGGAACGCCTTCAGAACGTCCAGCAGGAAGAACAGCTTGGCTGGCTTGCTTCAATCGGCAAGCACTTCATTGGCGTCTTCCAGAAGGGCGGCGAAGTTTTTGCCGGGTTTGTAACGGGTATTATCCCAACGCTCGTCGTGCTGATGACCGCCTTCTATGCCGTAACCGAACTGGTCGGTGAAAAGCGCGTCCATGGCATTGCCCGCAGCGCCGGACGTATCGCGCTCACCCGCTATACCGTTCTGCCGGTTCTTTCGGTGTTCTTCCTGACCAACCCGATGGCCTACACATTCGGTTCGTTTCTGGACGAGAAATACAAGCCCGCCTTCTATGACGCGGCTGTCTCCTATGTTCATCCGCCACTGGGCCTCTTCCCGCATATCAATCCAGGCGAATACTTTGTCTGGGGCGGCGTGCTCGTCGCACTTCTCGAACTTGAGAAGAAGGGCGCAGTTCCAACGGGTTATCACATCAACGTCGCCATCTGGTACGCCATCGTTGGTCTCGTCGTGATCCTCCTTAAAGGCATGCTCACAGAACGCATCACCGCCATCATGGCGCGGCGTCAAGGCATTGAGCTTTAAGCGGGAATTGGGGAGGACGACATGGTAAAGACCTATAAGGCAGTTAAAATTTCCCGCGGCTCAAATGGCTGGGGCGGTCCGCTTGTCATTCAGCCGACAGAGCAACGCAACAAGGTGGTTTCGGTCACTGGCGGCGGCATTCATCCGCTTGCACGCCGGATCGCTGAACTGACCGGAGCAGAGGCCGTTGACGGCTTCCGCTCACCACCAATCGAAAGCGAAATGGCAGTTGTGGTTGTCGATTGTGGCGGCACTGCCCGTTGCGGCGTCTATCCGCGCAAGCGCATTCCAACGGTAAACATCACACCGGTTGGACAATCCGGGCCACTGGCGCAGTTCATCACCGAGGACATTTACGTGTCAGGTGTGAAGCCGGAAGACATCGTTTCTGCTGATGGCTCGGCCGCCGCTGCCCCTGCAGTTGCCGCAGTTGAAGAAGAGCCTGCGCCGGTAGAACAGCCGAGCGAAGGCGGCTTGGTCGGACTGATCAGCAGTATCGGCCGTGTCATGGGCCGTGTGGTTGGTATCTTCTTCCAGGCGGGTCGCCGCACAATCGACCAGGTTATCCGTAACGTTTTGCCATTCATGGCATTCGTGACCATGCTGATCGGTCTGATCCTCTATACAGGCATTGGCGATATTCTTGCCCAGCCGCTTGGACCGCTAGCCAATAATATTGTCGGCTTGCTCGTGCTTTCCGCCATCTGCGGCTTGCCGTTCCTGTCGCCGATTCTCGGACCAGGTGCAGTTATCGCGCAGGTCGTCGGCGTGGCGATCATAGGACCGCAGATCGCCAACGGCACCATCGCTCCGGCTATGGCCCTGCCTGCGCTCTTTGCCTACAACACGCAGGTCGGTTGTGACTTCGTGCCGGTTGGTCTGGCGCTCGGGGAAGCGAAACCCAAGACAATCGAAATTGGTGTTCCGGCAGTTCTGATCAGCCGTCAGATCATGGGGCCACTTTCGGTCCTAATCGCATGGGTTGTCAGCCTCGCAGTGCTTTAAGACGTTCAGCCTGTCGCAGCAAAAGCGGCGGCAGGCAATCTCCCAAACATATGCAATAGCGATGCTCTTCGTCGATTTTCCCGAGTATCGAAGACCATACCAAGAAAGGACCGCCTCTATGTCGATACATCTGAAAACGCGGATCACCGCAATCGGCCCGGAAGTTGCGGATCTCGCTGAAGGCGGTGTTCTCATTCTTTTTGCGGATGGATCGCCACCCGAACTCGCTGAAGTTTCCGTAATGCATGTTGTGGAAGAAGGCCCTGAAGCGGCCGCACCTGCTGTCGGAGCCCGCATCACCATCGGCTCACTCAACGCAGAAATCACTGCTGTCGGTGATAGCGCCTGGCAAAAAGTACGCGAAATCGGCCACGTCGTTATTTCGTTTACGGGCGCACAATCGACAGATCGTCCAGGCGAAATTTGCGCTACTGAAATCGTCGGCGAAGAGCTTGTCGCTGCTCTCAAAGAAGGGCAGATTATCACCATCGGCGGCTGAATCTGACCATCATTGGATTTAGAATTGCGTGTTAAAACAGATAATTGAAACAAGTTTCGACATTCAGGATGTTGGAATGTTTCAGATGTCGCTTTGAGGCTTATATAAATGGAACGCTCGACTATCGTCCGGGTGCATGAAGGGCTGCATGCGCGCCCCGCAACCCGCTTCGTTAAACTGGCCAAAGGTTTTGAAAGTGACATCGAAATCGCCAAGGCCGGAAAAAGCGTAAGTGCCAAAAGCTCCGTCAAGCTGATGCTGCTTGGTGTGAAAGAGCTTGATGAAGTGACCGTTCGTGCCGATGGTGCCGATGCCATTGAAGCCATCGAAGCGCTGATCGGCTATCTGGAAAACCCGCAGGCTGGCCTTGAAGAGGCTGCTGCACCCGCTGCTACCCCTCAAGCAGAAACCGCGCCGCCAGCCGCTACTCAGCCTGCGATTACGATAAAGCTGCCCACGGGTCAGATAAAAGGTATTGGTGCGAGCGAAGGCATCTCATTGGGCACTGCGTTTCCGTTTTTTCCTGAAGAAATCAAGCCGTTGGGCCGGAAGCTTGCTGCATCTGAAATAGACACCGAGATTGCCCATTTTAAGTCGGCTATCGCGACGGTACAGCAACGCATGGATGCTTCGCTCTCCAGCGGTAACCTCGCTGACGCTGACAGAGGCATCATTGCGGCATTAAAGGATATTGCTGCGGATGATAGCCTGACCGACGAAGCACTTGGGCTCATTCGAGATGGTTTAGATGCCATTTCGGCGATGCTTGCTGCAGCTTCCACGGTTGCCGGGCAGTTTGCGGCACTCGACGATCACTATCTTAATGCACGTGCAGATGATGTGCATGCCGTCAGTCGCCAGATCTGTCTTGCACTTCTCGGCAAGGAAGATATCAATCTGGAAGGCTTGCCGGAAGGATCGGTGCTTATTGCCGAAGACATCGGCGCCTGGGATCTGGCACGTGCACCGCTCAAGAAAATCAAAGGTGTTGTCTGCGGACATGGCGGCGCCACATCGCATGTTGCGATCATCGCCCGCACGCATGGCATTCCGGCTGTTCTTGGCCTGGGAAGTGCAATCCATGAGCTCGAGAATGCAAAGACCGTAGCAGTGGATGGAACGTTCGGCATCGTTCATTCCGATCCAGACCTGGCTATCCGCAACGAAATCGAAGCGCGTATTTCCAAAGCAATGCAGGAAAAGCAGGCGCTTGATGCTTACCGCTCGATAATTCCTCGACGCGCAGATGGAAATATTATCGAAGTTGCCGCCAATATGGGCGCACTTGAGGAGATCGACGTCGCGCTCGAAGCCGGCGCCATGGGGGTTGGTCTTTTCCGCACTGAGCTTCTCTTTATGAAGCATATTCATCTGCCGTCCGAAGATATGCAGACCGAAACCTATTCGGCGCTTCTCAAAGCATTTGCACCACATCCGGTTATTGTCCGCACCCTCGATATCGGTGGCGATAAGCCCATTGCAGGCATCGAGTTTCCCGAGGAAGAGAACCCTTTCCTTGGCTGGCGCGGCATTCGCATGTGTCTGGATCGTTTGGATGTGTTCAAGCCGCAGTTGCGCGCCTTGTTGCGCGCAGCGGTCAACGGCAACCTCAAGGTGATGCTGCCGATGGTCTCGGATGTCGAAGAAATTCGCGTAACCAAACGACTGATCGCAGAATGCATCAGCGAACTTAAAAGCGAAGGTAAAACTTTCGCCGAGTTCGACCTTGGCGTGATGATTGAGACACCAGCGGCGGTTTTTGCGGCCCGCGAGCTTGCAAAAGAAGCGGCTTTCTTCTCCATTGGCACCAATGATCTGACGCAATATGTGATGGCTGCGGACCGGCTCAATCCAACCGTTGCGAAGCTCAACGACGTAAGCCACCCGGCTGTCATGGCGGCAATCGAGATGACCGCAAAGGCGGGTACCGAAGCAGGCATCATGGTGGGCATGTGTGGAGAAGCCGCAGGTAAGCCGGAACTTATCGGAGAGTTTATGCGCATGGGGCTGACCGAGTTCAGCATGAGCCCCGCTTCAATCCCCCGTGCAAAAAAGCTGATCGCAGATATGTTTGGAAACTAAGCCTCATCTGCGATGCATCCATAAAACAAAGCCCGGATCATCGTATCCGGGCTTTGTTTTATGGCAGGTGTGCAATCAAGGTCTGGAACAGATTTTCGAGCTGTGGATGATCTCGATCTTCAGCGGCCTGCATCAGACGCTTATGTCTTGCGTCCAAAGCCAGAATGGCACTCTCAAGTGGATCAATTCCTTCCAGGTCGCCAGCTTTGGCTGTCGCCAGCCCACATGCCAGGCCAACAGCAGCGAAACACATCGTTTCGAATTTACGCAAAGCCTGCGGATCACAATGACCATCCAGTGAGATAAAACGAACCGGCTTTTCCGCAAGAAGCTCGAAAAACATGGCCGTGATGGCCTTGGCCGTTTCGGCTACTTTTTTGTCGCCCGCCTCGGCGGCAACCGCGCTCTTCAAGAGAGCTCCATGTTCGCGCATCACGTTTGCATGCACCGTGACAAACACAGCTTCCTGAATCAGCACATTCTGCAACTGATGGCGGCGGAGCACTTCCTTCGTGAGATAGTACATATCCTTGCGGAACGCGCGCACGCCCTCGGCTCCGGCGCCGAAATAAACCGACAAGCTTCTCACATGCGGCGCACTGTTATGAACATTCGGGTTCGATGAAATCAGCGAAATGGAGATTGTTTCAGCCGTCGTCAGTGCCTTGTCCATCATGCTCGCGGCATGTCCCAGCAGCAGTTCCGGTGACACGATTTCACCCGGACGCGAAGAGGCCTGTTCGCCCTGCAAACTTTCATGACGATTGCGGCGAATCATATATCGAACCTCACGCAGCCGGTCTTTCAGATTGACTGCAATTTCTTCCGAAAGAATGCGTAGCATGTTCATTTTCCTTAACCGAAGCGCCACCGGAACAGCCTGGACAGAGCACATGAATTATTGTTTGCCTTCACGTGGAAAAGCAATAGGTTCGCTTTAAGAGTATCACTTCTATAAAGCAGTATTGCGCCAATAATTTGAGGGATCATTTTGAAAAAAGCTGGCAAGAAGACGCAAAAGAATCCGGAGACAGCTGACCTCATCATTGGATCGGAAGGCGTTGCCGCCGAAAACCGCACGAGCCGGTTGAGAACGCGTGCCGCGTGGATGTATTACGTCGAACAAATGACCCAGAACGACATCGCAGAAGCGCTTGGCGTCGGCCGTGTCACAATCGTGCGCCTTCTTGCTGATGCCCGTGCTCGCAATGAAGTAAAAATTACCATCGAAGGCAAGCTGGCAAGCTTGACCGCATTGGAAGTGGAGCTTGAAAAGACCTTTGGTCTGGAACGCGCGATTGTCGCGCCGCTCTCTTCATCCGACATTGATCCTATTCCACCGATCAGTGCTGCCACTGGCGCCTATCTGTCGGAAAAGGTGCAGCACGGCATGACGATTGGCGTCGGCTGGGGGCGTACTCTTTCCAGCACTCTGCAGCATATCGGTGCCCGCCCACTCAACGATTTGAAAGTCATCTCGCTGCTCGGCGGCATCGTGCAGCCACGCCGTTCCAATCCGCCGGAATTTGCCTGGCAGTTTGCGCAGATTTTTCAGGGTGAAGGCTATCTGATCCCTGCCCCTGCTCTGGTTGATAGCAAAGAAACACGGATCGCTCTTATCGAACGTTGCGGATTGAATACTGTGCTGGATATGGCCGAAGAATTGGACATGGTTCTGCTCAGCGTTGGCGACATTCAAACCGCCAGCAGCACGTCTTATCGTGTCGGCCTGATTGACGAGGAACAGAAGCTCTCGCTCATCGCGAATGGCGCTGTTGGCGACGTACTTTTCCACTTCTATGACAAGAACGGGAAGATCGTTGATGATCCCGTGCATGATCGCGTCATGTCGGCCAAAATTGAAAGTCTTCAGAAGACGCCGCAACGTATTCTTACATCAGGCGGCAAAGAGAAGATTGCCGCTCTGCTTGGTGCAATCGAACTTCTGAAACCCACCGTTCTCATCACCGATGAAGAAAGTGCGGCACAGATGCTCAAGGACAAGGCGCAGTCCGAGTAACAACAAAAAAGCACATCGTCACAAACGATGTGCTTTTTTCGGTTACCGCATCAATTGGCGGCGGCAGCGCATTCTTTCAGGATTTGCAGCACCGCAGCCCGCTCTTCGATTTGTGGCATATGTCCACAACCTGCAAAAATGTGGACGCCAACTTTCCCCGGCAAACCATGAGCCTGGGCAACGGGAATAACCCGATCTTCGGCACCGAAGATGAGCCGCACCGGCATTGCAAGCGAGGCAATGCTTGAGCGAACCTCAAAAGTCTGTGTGCCATCCGCAAAAAACCGATGACCAATCGCTTCCTGCGTGTCGCGCAGTTCTGCATCAGCCGCTTGTGCAACCGTTGCATTGATGAATGGCTTCGTCAGATGGCTCTCATCGGCAACGAGCAGCTTCAACCAGGGAACGATGCTGGCTTCGCTTTTCGCGCCGATAAGACCTTTTATGAAAGCGCCATTGACCCGCGGTCCCAAGCCCCCCGAAGAAATAAGCAACAGGGAACGCACATCGACAACACCACGCGCAGCGGTGACTGTGGCGACGGCTCCGCCAAGCGAGTGACCAACCAGCAGGCACGACGTCACGCCGAAAGCAGAAAGCGTCGCTTCGACTGCCGTAGCAATATCATCGATGCTTTCAGGAACAACACGTGGCGAATTACCGTGTCCCGGAAGATCAAGCGCCAGTATCGGGTGGCCAAGCGATGCCCCGGCAAACAAGCCACGCCATGAGTTGAGGTCCGCAGCAAAGCCGTGGATCAGAACAATCGGCAACCGATCGGCCTCGCCCTCACGCAACCAGACTGCATTGAGCTGACCGGGCGCGGATGGTTCAGCATTTTTAATCGCAGGCGATTTAGCCGATACTGTATGCTTCGCAATGCCGGTATTGCCTTCAACGTCCTTCTTCTGCACGCGGCCCTTCGGACCTGAGCCCTGAATGGTGGCGAGATCAATGCCTGCTTCACGGGCGAGCCGCCGTGCAAGCGGCGTTGCCCGCACATCATCAGCTGAACCATTTTTATCGTCTTGGGAGGATTTTGGTTCAACCGGGTTTGGTGCTACCGTCTCAATGATAGTTTCGACGGGCACAGCAACAATTGGCTCTTCAACGACGGGCGCTGACTTGGCACTACGTTCTTCACCTTCGTCGTAAATCCAGGCGACAGTCTGACCAACCGGGACAACGGCGCCTTCTGCGGCACTGATATCCGCAATGATGCCTGATGCCGGAGCGTCGACTTCCATCGCCGCCTTGTCAGTCTCAATTTCAAAGAGAAGCTGGCCCTTCATGACGGCATCGCCATCCTTTGCGTACCAGCGCGAAATCTGCCCCGTCTCCATATCCATATCGACCTTGGGGAGAATGACTTCCACAGCCATGGTCAGCGCACTCCTTTAGCCAGATCACGCGCACTTTTCAGGATATCAGGCACCTGCGGAACCGTTGCGCGTTCAAGATCAGGATTGTAAGGAATTGGAGTTTCTGCCCCGCCAAGACGCACGATTGGCGCATCGAGATAGTCGAAGGCATCACTTTCCGCCACAATGGCAGAGATTTCAGCACCGATGCCAAGCGTCTTTACAGCTTCATAAACGCAGAGGAGCTTGGACGTCTTCTTGACGCTTTTAATGATGGTTTCACGATCAATCGGGCGCACGGTGCGCAGATCGATCACTTCAACATCAATGCCTTCCTTGGCAAGTTCAGCAGCCGCATCAAGCGCCTTGTGCACCATGATTGCGGTTGCAACGATGGTCAGATCGCGCCCCTCGCGAACCACTTCCGCCTTGCCGATTGGCACGGTGTAGAAGCCTTCAGGGACTGGTCCCTTGGTCTTATAAAGCAGCTTGTGCTCGAAAATCATAACCGGATCAGGATCTTCAACCGCTGCAAGCAACATGCCTTTGGCATTATAAGGTGTCGAGGGCTGCAAAACCTTGAGACCCGGAACATGACCAAGCCATGCCTCTAAGCTCTGACTGTGCTGTGCTGCGGCACCCGTTCCCGAACCTGCAGGAAAGCGCATGACCAGTGGCACAGAAACCGCACCGCCAAGCATGTAGCGGATTTTTGCTGCCTGATTGACGATCTGCTCCATAGCAAGTGCTGCAAAGTCGGAGAACTGGAATTCAAAGATCGGACGCATGCCGGTCAGTGCTGCGCCGACAGCAACACCTGCGCCGCCCAGTTCTGAAATTGGGGTGTCCATGACACGGTCCTCGCCAAAGCGATGCACCAGATCCCCTGTCACCTGAAATGCGCCGCCATAGACGCCAATATCTTCACCCATCAGGAACACACGGTCGTCGCGTTCCATGGCAATCGCCATTGCTTCCTGAATGGCTTGCGAATAGCTCAACTCACGGATTGTCGTGTCCATGTTCAAATATCGTCCGTGTAAACGTCGCGGGTCAGGTTGGTCAGATCGGGTGCAGGGCTGTTCTTGGCGAACTCAATCGCCTCAGCGATCTCCTTCTCCACCTCAGCGCGGATTGCCTCGATCTCGGCATCGTTGATGAAGCCATAGGCTTTCAAGTCGGCCTCAAAATGCGCGATTGGATCGCGATCATGCTGCCAATGCTCAATTTCTTCCTTGGTGCGATAGCGGTTGCGATCGCTCTTGGAATGACCACGAATGCGGTATGTTTTGTTTTCAATGAGCGTAGGCCCATCGCCGCGCCGTGCGCGTTCGGTGGCTTCGTTCACGGCCTCTGCCACTTCCGACAGATTGTTGCCATCCACGATCACGCCCGGCATGTTATAGGCCGAGGCGCGGTCAGCAACATTGGCAACTGCCGTAGAGCGCTTGGTCGAGGTGGACATGCCGTAGCCATTGTTTTCGCAGATGAAAACGACCGGTAACTTCCAGACCGCGGCCATATTGAGTGCTTCGTGAAAAGCACCCTCATTGTTCGCACCATCGCCAAAGAACGAAACGACCACCTTGCCGTTTTTCTGCTTCTTTGCAGAAAGAGCTGCACCTACCGCAATCGGGATACCTCCGCCGACAATACCGTTCGCACCGAGATTTCCCTTGGAAACATCGGCAATGTGCATCGAGCCGCCACGGCCTTTGCAATAGCCGGTTTCCTTGCCGAAAAACTCCGCAAACATGCGCTTCACGTCTGCACCTTTGGCGATGCAATGACCGTGGCCGCGATGGGTCGACGTAATCATGTCATCGTCGTTGAGCGGCAGGCACGATCCCATCGCACTCGCTTCCTGCCCGATAGAAAGATGCATCGTTCCGTGAATAAGGCCACGCGTGTAGCTTTCTTCCGCGCCTTCTTCAAAGCGGCGGATAAGATACATTTTATGCAGTGCTTCCTTCAGCTGTTCCGGCGAATAAGTGCGGAAAGCATAAGGCAAATTGTGACGGTCGCCCGTATCCTGCGGTTCGACTTTTTTGGCTTGAACCATGATGTTTTGTCCTCACGCTCCGTAAACGAGCTTGTCCTGACGTGCACGCAGTTCGGCAATCTTGGAACCAGGTGCCACAGCCGCATTATCGTAAGTGATGAGCTCGCCCTTCTTGATCGGCTTGGTCACGCTGCCGCCTTGCAGAAGCCCGCAAGGGATCGCGTGCGCATCGCGCGCTTCGCCCGAAGTCATGATCCACGCGCGGTAGCAATATTCGCCGATGGCATCGAGCTTTTCGCCCGGCTGCATGTCTTTCTTTGCAACGGCTGCCACTTCGGCGACCGGCTTTGAAAGCGGAACCATGTCCGGCTTGCCATAGAGCACAACGCGGGCGCAGGTGAGTGGCACTTCAAGGGAAGTCAGGTGATACGGACGATGGAACGTAAAATACGGCCCCTTGCCCATCTTCAGATCTTCCATGCGCTCGGAAATACGCGGATGCGACATGTCGGCCACGACAAATACGCCCGGCGCAACACCCTTGCCGATAGAGTAATCAACCACACCAACCTTCGACAGCACGCCGCCATCCTTTTCAGGGATCAGCGTCTTATTGAGCTGATCGAGCGTTGCAGCGGGGCCGTGCATACCAGCTTTATCGGGGACAAGACCTGTGGCATTGGCAATAGCCGCCATTTCAACCATGGTCTTTGAACCGTCAACGAATTCCACCAACATACGTACATTCATGTTACGGCGCGTGGCTTCTTCCAGATATTGATCCGGAACAGCATCAATATTGAGCGGATTGTTTTTACCCTTACCCGCAGCCACAATTGGGTGGCCCATAGCGCTTACGAACTCGATCAGCTCCATGCAGGATGACGGCTCATCGCCTGCGCCCAGCGAATAGGTCACGCCAAGGCATTCAGCTTCGGCTTTCAGATAAGCACCGATGGTGACGTCCGCTTCGACATTCATCATGACAAGATGCTTGCCATACTCCATAGCGCGCAGGCCGATTTCAGCCCCCACAGCCGGAACACCGGTTGCATCGATCACGACATCGATAAGATCATTTTCGAGGATCAGATTGGCATTGTCGGTTACAGCAACCTTGTGCGCTTCCATAGCAGCAGTCAGGTCGGAAGCTGTCGAGACCTCGCGGCCATGGCCTTCTTCCTGAAAAGCAATATCCACGGCCTTGAGTGCATTGGGAACGCGCAGTTCAGAAATAGCGCCAACCTCGATGCCCGGCATATGCGCAACGCGCGTGACTATATCGGTGCCCATTTCGCCGGAGCCAATCAGTCCGATGCGAATTGGGCGCCCACTATCCGCCCGCGCCTGCATGTCACGCGCCAAACCTGTCAACGCCACATTGGTTGCCATCGTTTCCTCCTGAACATCCCTGCAAAATTCTCGCAGTCTCCTCTGATGCGCTATCGATTAATGAACATTTGTTTCTAAGTCAATACCAGTGTTCATTTCTCGCAGCGCTTACACCTCTCGAAATGCCATCTTGTTATTCAACTTTAGTTTGCTATAGAATACAAATGTTCTGCCGTTTCGCCCAATTCACATTTTGAAACGTCGATACGTGCGAGCTAATAATGATGTTCTGTTAGTTCGGTGCACTTTGGGACGTGCTCCGAGGGGGAGGAGAGATAAATGGACGCATTTCTGAGCGGACTTAAAACGGCAGTCGATACGCTTGGGGCGACAGTCCTGTTGCCTATCGTGATTTTCATTATTGCAGTGGTACTTGGGGCGAAGGTCGGCAAAGCCTTCCGTGCAGCCATAACAATTGGCGTCGCTTTCATCGGTATCAACCTGGTCCTTGGCCTTATGTTCACCTCCATCGGTGAAGTGGCTCAGGCAATCGTGACCAATACAGGCATAAAACGCGATATCGTCGATGTCGGTTGGCCTTCCGCTGCGGCCATTGCCTTTGGTTCATCCGTGGGCTTGTGGGTTATTCCAGTAGGTATTCTGGTCAATATCGTCCTCCTGCTCATGCGCTGGACGCGCACGCTCAATGTGGACGTATGGAATTTCTGGCACTTTGCTTTCGTGGGCTCGCTGGTTGTCGCTGCAACCGATAACCTCGCTTATGGCATCATCATTGCAGCACTGGTTGCAGCACTGTCGCTGTTGTTTGCAGACTGGTCCGCACGCGCTGTTCAGCAGTTCTATGGCGTACCCGGTGTGTCCGTGCCGCATCTGGCCTCGGCGCAGATCCTGCCAATTGCCATCGTGCTCAACTGGATCATGGATCGCATTCCCGGCATCAACAAGATCAACATCAGCACTGAAACCATCGAACGTCGCTTCGGCGTTTTCGGTGAGCCGGTCGTGATGGGGCTGATCATCGGCCTCGTGCTTGGTACTATCGCATTTTATAATGCTGGCGATTTCGGCACGATCCTCGCCAAGGTTCTCGGCACCGGCATGACGCTCGCAGCGGTCATGCTGCTTCTGCCGCGCATGGTGAAAATCCTGATGGAAGGCCTGCTGCCGGTTTCTGACGCTGCACAGGAATTTGTGCGCAAGCGCACAGGCGACCGCGAACTTCTCGTCGGTCTCGACTCGGCAATCCTGATTGGACACCCGGCTGCGATTTCGTCATCACTCATTCTGGTGCCGATTGCGATTATCCTGTCGGTCATCCTGCCGGGCAACCGCGTGATCCTGTTCGCCGATCTTGCCGTCATTCCGTTCATCGTCGCCATGACGGCACCGCTTCTGAAAGGAAACGTGTTCCGCATGGTCGTCGTCGGAACCATCACACTGGCCATCGGCTTCTATGTCGCCAATGCGCTCGCACCATTGTTCACCAGCGCTGCTGTTTCATCGGGCTTCAAGCTGCCTGAGAACGCCTTGCAGATTACTTCGGTGGTCGATGGATTCCTGTGGGTGCCTTACGTCATCATCTCGGCCATCCAGTGGCTCGGTGCTATTGGTATCGCGGTAATCGCCGTCGTTATTGCAGCACTTTTCATGCTCTATCGTCGCAATACGCAGGCATGGGAACGCGCTGCGGGTGCTGAGGACGAACCTGCAGACGAAATTGCTGCCTGAGGGCGACAATGATCGCTGCATGAAATACAAGTCGCACGTCGAGATCGGCGTGCGACCTTCTTTGAATGGAGAATGGAATGGCTGCTGGTCTGATTGAGTTTCTCGACCCACAAGCGATCGAGCTTCAGAGCGAAGCAAAAACCAACGAAGAGATTATCCGGATATTGGCGGGCAAGCTCGAGAAGCTGGGCTATGTAAAGCCAAGCTACGCCGATGCCGTCGTCCGCCGCGAACTGTCCATGCCTACCGGATTACCGCTTGAGCGCGATGATAACGTCGCAGTCCCCCACACCGATCCTGAACATGTGATCAAGGCTGGCATTGCATTCGCGACGCTGAAATCGCCCATCCAGTTCGCCAATATGGAAGACCCGGAAGAAGCTGTCCCGGTTGGATATGTGTTTCTGCTTGCCATCAATGACAAGGATAAACAGATTGAGACCTTACAGCAGATCATGGCAACCATTCAGGATGCTGATGCACTCGACAGGCTGAAGGCCGCACGCACGCTTGGGGACGTTCAAACTGCCTTGCAATAAAGGCTAGAGCATTTCCAGCAAAAGTGCGAAGCGGTTTTGCGTCGGGTAATGCAAAAAAACAAAGAAATAGAGCATTTCCAATGATTCAAGAATAACAGGAAATGCTCTAGCGCTCTGAACACACAAGCACCAATTGGAGGAAACCATGGCTAAAATGAAAACAATTCTCTTCGCTTGCGGTACAGGTGTAGCGACATCTACGGCAGTGAATGCAACCGTCACCGAAGAAATGAAAAAGCGTGGGCTTACCTTCAACGCTCAGCAGGCAAAAGCAACTGAAGTTGCTTCTCTGGCCGACAATGTGGATTTCATCGTTTCCACTACGCCTATTTCGGCTTCTGTGACCAAGCCCGTCATAAAGGGCCTCCCCTTCCTGACCGGCATTGGCAAGGATCAGGTTCTCGATCAGATCGAGGCCGAGCTGCGCAAATAAGCGCGGACCGTGAAACCTGACCGTTCACGCGATCTAACGGGTTTAATGCGGGTTATCTTCTGAAATCCGATAATCCCTAAGTTTCGCAACAGCGCAGCGGGCGGCGCCAGCCCCTCCCGTTGCGAGTTCTCTCCCGCACTGACTTGAACCAAAGCCCTATCGCAGATCAACCAGATCGCCCACAATCGCCGCAGCCTCGTTCTGCAGGACATCTGTCGCGCTCTTGCGGTTTTTCTCAATCGCCAGATCAGCACTCAAGCTTCGCTCATTCGACTGCAGACCGTCATCCATCCCGGTATCAATACCGTCGTTGACCTTCCCGCGTGCCTTGATCCGCTTTTCCTGAGCAGCCATCTCGTTGCGACGTTCAGTTTCGTTGAGGGATATGGATTTTTTCTCGCGCTGCTCTTTCAGCGTTGCAACGTCTTGCAAAAAGTCCTGAAACTCCGGGGATTTCTGCACGCGCTCATCATGCAGGTTCTGCAGCCGGGGCAACAGCGTCTTTATATTGTCCGATGACTTGTACTTCGCAGCCTTCACCTGCGACCACGGCAACGCATTGTCGAAGCTTGATTCACCGACAAGCTTGAGATCGAAAAGCCCCGGTAGACTAATATCAGGTGTTACACCACGCAATTGGGTCGTACCACCGTCAACTCGGAAGAACTGCGCAACTGTAAATTTAAGCTCGCCATATTCCGGTTTGGGATTATTGGCCACTTCGTCGAGATTGACCACGGTCTGCACCGTTCCCTTGCCGAAACTTGGTTCGCCGATAACCACACCACGACCATAATCCTGTATCGCCGCAGCAAAAATCTCGGAAGCCGAAGCTGAACCGCGATTGATGAGTACGCCCAGCGGGCCCTTCCAGGCAGGTGCCGAAAGAGTATCGCTTTCCACCTTGACTTCGCCGCTTGCATTGCGCTGCTGAACGACCGGTCCTTTTCCAACAAACAATCCTGTCAGATCGATCGCTTCGCTGAGCGAACCACCGCCGTTGTTGCGCAGGTCGACCAGCACACCATCAACCTTGTCTTGCTTCAACTCAGCAATGAGCTTGGCAACATCGCGGCTGGCACTCCTGTAATTCTTGTCGCCCTTGCGCCGCGCTTCAATGTCTTCGTAAAACGCTGGCAGAGTGATCACTCCAATCTTGCGGGAGGCGTCTCCGTCTTTCACCGAAAGGATCTTCTTCTGGGCGGCCTGCTTGTCGAGACTGATCTTGTCGCGGACTAGAGAGATGACATGGTGCTTGCCGTCGGGGCCAGCATCGACGGGCAGGATATCGAGCCGCACCACCGAACCCTTGTCACCACGGATCATCTGCACGACCTCATCGAGACGCATGCCGATCACTTCCTTGATAGGACCTTCCTTGCCCTGTCCAACGCCAACGATACGGTCGCCCACGGCAAGCTTGCCCGATGACTGTGCCGGACCACCCGCAACCAGTTCACGGATCGTCGTATAGTCGTCTCTTTCCTGGAGCACCGCGCCGATACCGACCAGAGACAGCTTCATTGAAATATCGAATTCGGCTGAAGCCTTGGCACCGAAGTAATCGGTATGCGGATCGACCGACGTCGTATAGGCAGCCATGAATGATTGGAAAGCGTCGTTGCTGTTGTATTTAAACGTGCGCTCGATGGAGTTTTCATAGCGCTTGTCGAGCGTTTTGCGAATCGTCGCATCATCCTTGCCGGCAAGCTTCAAACGCAGCCAGTCGTTCTTGACGCGTTTGCGCCACAGATCATTGCTCTCCTCACTTGATCGCGGCCAGGGCTCCTTGTCCCGCACGATGGAGAAATCTTCCTGCTTGCTGAAATCGAACCCCTGCTTGAGCAGGCTGCGCGCAAAGGTCATGCGCTCGATGATGCGCATCTGGTAGGTGTTGAAGATGGAAAACGGAACAGTCAAATCCTGGCGTTCGATGGCATCATCGATTTCCTTGCTGCCGGTCAGGAACTTGTCGACATCCGCCTGCAGAAAGATGAGCCGATCCGGGTCCAGCGAGTCGATAAACCGGTTCATGATCCGGATCGACAGCGCATCATCCAGAGGAATGGGCCGATAATGAAAACGCGTGAGAAACTCTGCCGTTAGATTGGCGGCTTGCATTTGCTCCGGCGACGGCTTCAAAATGGCCGGAGAACTGACTTCAAGAGCATGCGCTGACGAAATGCCTGCCAAAAAGAGCCAGACCAAGCCAATTTTAATGCGTTTCAAGCTGTGTTCCATTCTCGACATTGAGCGCTTAGTTCCAACCCTTGTTCAGCAATTATGTTTTTTTGGCAACCGTCTGTATGAATTATTCAGTCGAGCGGCACTTGGTGCTGGCCCATAAGAGATAGACATTGGCTACCGGAGGGGCTTCTTCATGATCAATGGCCCATCTGAGGCAGGTGCCGTATATCGCATTACCACCCGGATCGTCCGCGACTTAACCGGAGTTCTGTTCGCGCACTCATTCAGCGCCTGCTGCGCGCTGATTGCGAATTCTCGACCCGCTCGTCTAACTGGTTGATACTCGACAGTCACGATGCGCACCAACTCGCCCTCAGCATTATATGTAACCTCGAAAGTTGCGGACGCTCGTTGATAGTCAATATTCTCGGGCAACTTCCAGCACTCGGAAGCCATATCGGCAACCAATTGCGCGTCGTTTGCAGCAGCGGGAAAGGCTGCGAACAGCATCAGGATAGTTCCGACGAAGCCAGTTCTGAGCATGTTTCTCCGTCGCGATTTCACGGGTTACGATTCCACCCTTATACGTAGTCGTTGAATCGCTAAGCTACCAGTCTGGGGAGGTTTGTGGTTGTAAAACTTGTATGACCATCAAGCCGGATTTTCCCCGCTTTTTCCCGTTCATCATCAGTTCATGCGCCAGATTTCAGGATGCGAGCTTGAAAGGAGTACGCAGAATGAACCTAGTTAAAGGACTGATCGCCGGTGTTCTCGGTGTCGGGATGCTGATCGGAGCAGGTGCTGCCAATGCCGCGCCGACACTGAACGTCGCAAAACCAGACGTGAGTTCGAATGTCGAACAAGTCCGGGATCATCGGGGGCATCATTCACGGAAACATTGGAAGAAACGGCATCACTACAAGCGAAACAACTGGCGCTCGCATCACCGCCATTATCGTGGGCCACGCTGGCATTCGCATCGCCATTACAGGCACAACGCCTGGCGCAATCATCACAGACACCACTATTATAGTGGGCCACGCGTGAGGCGGGGTCACTATTAGTAAAAGGGGCGCGTAACCGCGCCCCTTTTGTCATTCTCGCTGAAAATGATCGGGGTTGAACCACCCTCAGCCCCGATTGTTCATTCTTACTTTGCTTCGATAGCCTGCAGACCGGCAAGTGCGCATTCCGCATCGGTTGCACCCGATGGTGCGCCGCCAACGCCAATTCCGCCAACCAATGCATCCCCGATCTTGATCGGCAACCCACCCGCCTGAATAACGAAGCGAGAATCCATGTCCCGCATGCCATTATTGGCTGGCTTCGACGCGATAAACTCTGCGACTTCACCGGAATCACGGCCCAGAGCAGCCGACGTGAACGCTTTTCCTTCCGCGCTGTTGCCGGTATGCGGACCGGAAAGATCGGCCTTCAGCAGAACCTTGGTCGATCCGTCTCGCGCCACAACTGCAACGCTCACATTATTGCCCTTGGCGACACAGGCATCCAGTGCAGCCTGTGCAGCTTTGGTTGCCAGATCAAGCGGCAGATAGGGCGTGGTGGGAAGAGTCTGAGCGAAAGCAGTAGCCGGGGCCATCGACAAAACGATAATTGCAAGTTTACGGATCATGGTCGTTCCTCAGTTGTGATGAGGAACATTTAGTTCCCGTCAGCAAGCAGTGAAATCCGTAACATTTACGAACTTATCGGTAGTTCTACGGATGTGACTGTCCTTCAAGCCACAAGCGTGTCATTTCCGCTTGCGAAGTCGTGCCCAGTTTTGCTCCTATGGCCGCACGGTGGCTATCTATCGTGCGTGGCGACAATTCAAGACCATCGGCAATTTGCCGGGTAGTGAAGCCCTGTGCAATACGATCAAGCACCTCACGCTCACGCGCCGTCAGCGCGTCCAGCAGTGCCAGCGTTTCGGCTCTCAGAGCCTGGCTCCCCAGCTTGCGTTCAAGCAGTTGCTGAGCCTTCTGGATTGCATCGATCAAATCCTGCTCATCGACCGGCTTGGAAAGATAATCCACCGCGCCATTTCTAAAGGCTCGACGACAGGCTTCGATATCGCCGTGGCCCGAGATGATGATCACCGGCCAGTCAACTTCCTGCCCGGCCAGAAGCTCCTGAAGCTTCAGGCCCGTCATGACAGGCATGCGAATATCGAAAATCATGCATCCGGGTTTCAGTCGCGGCAACTGCGCCAGAAAAGCGGAAGGATCAGCAAACCCCCTGACCTCGATGTCTATGGTCGACAGAAGAAGGCTGAGCGACTTTCGTACCGCTTCATCATCATCGACAAGATAGACCGGCTGAACCATCGTCTTAACTTCCTGTGCCATCGGCGATTGGGAGTACAACGCGAAACAACGCACCTTGCTCCTGAGGAATATAGGAAATTTCACCACCAAAGCGTTCAACCAGCCGCTGGCTGAGTGCCAGGCCGAGACCGGTTCCTTCAGGGCGATTTGTCGTAAAAGGGGTAAAAAGACGCGGCAACAACTCTGGCGCAACACCGGGGCCGTTATCGGCAACTTCCAAAATAGCGAGCGATCCATCAGCTTTCAGGGATGCGTTGACCCGTCGATCACCATCACTATCATGAAAGGATTCAATTGCATTGCGGAGAAGATTGAACATCACCTGTTCCATTTCCACCGGGTCAAACGCAGCCAACAAAGGTGTCTCGGGTATCGAGAGTTCAACTTTGACGCCTTGTCGTACAGCCTCCGAGGCGAGCAGTGTCTGCACGTTCTGCAGTGAAAGGCGCAGATCAGCATGTTTCGTCTGCCGGCGCTGCGGACGAGACCAATTGCGTAGCCGATCCAGAATGGCGGATGCCCGACGCGCCTGATCCACCATATCGTCCAGCGCTCCGGCCAGTGCCGTCATATTGTTGCGGCTCAACAAGCGGCGCCCCGCCTGAGCCCCCGCCAGAAGTGCCGTCAAGGGCTGCGTCAACTCATGTGCCATGCCGCTTGCCATTTCGCCCATCGTGTTGACGCGTGAGGCGTGTGCCAATCGGGCTTCGAGGCTACTCAGTTCTGCGCGACGTTCCGCATGGCGCGTGCGTTGTGTCTGGCGAACGATGACCAATCCACCAAAGAACAGCAGGTTCGTAAGAACGAGGATCGGAATAAGCTGGTCAAACGGCAAAAGATCAGTCCAGCCCATGGCAAGGGCTGTCTGGAAGAGAAGCGGTTGCGTTGCACTGCCCAGTTTCTTGGAAAAATGCGCTTCACCAAATGTGCCCGCGCTACTGAACAAAACCTTCCCATCTGGCATGAGGATACGCAGCGCAACGCCATCCCGGCTCCAGAATGCATCGTCAGAACTGATGAGACTGCCCGCATTGATCGAGAGTGTCAGACCGTCGTGCGGGTTGTCCGTATTCGGGCTGCGTTTTACGATCATGTAATGCCCGGGTCGCGCAGCAGGTGCCAGAAGCTCGGGGACGCCTCGCGATGAACGGGCAGCCACACGTATGGCATCAGCCAGTTCCGGTTCCAGCTTTCTTGTGCCGGTCACGGGCTCAGCCGAGTTCATCGGCACCAGTTGAATTTCATCGATGCGCGGATAGAAACGAGTGATCGTTGCCGCCACTTCGAGGAAAACGTCATCCTGCGAAACATCAGCCGTTCGCGCTTTGGATTGGGCGATCGTTGAAAGCGCCGTCAGATGGGCATCGTGTTGGTCGGCCCGTTGGGAAGCCTCACGATGTAACGTAAAGCTGGCAGCTTGAAGTTCGGACAACAGCGCCGCTCGTTGATAAACAGCAAGGCTGCCTATCGCCAGAAGGTTGAACAGCAGACACAAGAGAAATGGAAGCAAGGCAGATCGGATGCTTCCATTGTAGAGGTTCATAAATTGCATCCCGGTATCAGGCTGTGTTCTGGTCTTTATGGCATCTCTGCTATCTATATATACCCGTATTTATCTCCCCGTCCAAACCGCA